>NZ_DASYHS010000156.1:0-2724 GCF_035998295.1 Arenibaculum sp.
GAGCTCGGCGTCGGCTTCCGCGCCACCTCCGGGCCGGTGATCGTGCGCGCCGGCGACCTCGCGGCGCTGCTGACCAATCTGCAGCCCCACGACGTCCTGTTCATCGACGAGATCCACCGCCTGTCGCCCCAGGTCGAGGAGATCCTCTACCCGGCGATGGAGGACTTCCAGCTCGACCTGATCATCGGCGAGGGGCCGGCCGCGCGCTCGGTCCGCATCGAGCTGCCGCCCTTCACGCTGGTGGGCGCGACGACCCGGTCCGGCCTGATCACCCGGCCGCTGCGCGAGCGCTTCGGCATCCCGCTGCGCATGCAGTTCTACACCCCGGACGAGCTGGAGCTGATCGTGAGCCGTGCCGCCCGCGTGCTCGGCATGGAGCTGACCCCCGACGGGGCGGCGGAGGTCGCGCGCCGCTCGCGCGGGACGCCGCGCGTCGCCGGGCGCCTGCTGCGCCGCGTGCGCGACTTCGCGGCCGTGGCCGGGCTGGACGCGGTCGACGCCCCCGCCGCCGATGCGGCGCTGACCCGGCTGGAGGTCGACCGCAACGGCCTCGACGCCATGGACCGGCGCTATCTCTCCTGCATCGCGATGAACTACTCCGGCGGTCCGGTCGGCGTCGACACGCTGGCCGCGGCGCTGAGCGAGCAGCGCGACGTGCTGGAGGAGGTGATCGAGCCCTACCTGATCCAGCAGGGCCTGCTCCAGCGCACGCCGCGCGGCCGCATGCTGACCGACCACGGCTTCCACTATCTCGGCCTCGGCGTCCCGGCGATGCCGGCCCGCCAGTTCGACCTGCTGGCGCCCGCCGCGGACGGCGGGCCGGGCGGGGACCTGGACCCGGAGGACGGCGATGTTTGAGCCGGAGACCGCCCCGCGCGGCCGGATCGTGGACGGCACGCACGTGTTCCCGGTCCGCGTCTACTACGAGGACACGGACGCGATCGGCATCGTCTACTACGCCAACTATCTCAAATGGGCGGAGCGCGCGCGCACGGAGATGCTCCGCGTGCTCGGCGCCGACCACTCCCGGGTCCTGCGGGAGACCGGTGTTGCATTTGCGGTACGCCGCTGCGCCGTCGAATACGACGTGCCGGCGCGGCTGGACGACGACCTTGAAGTGCTCTCCCGGATCGCCGATATCGGCGGCGCCTCGATCGGGTTCGAGCAGGTCGTCCGCCGGGCTCCCGGTGCGGACAAAGATGGGGCGCGGCCTCTCGTTAGACTTTCGTTAACCGTGTTTTGTCTCAATCGAGCCGGTCGCCCGGTCCGGATGCCGCCATCGGTGCGTGCGGTCCTGGCGACGGTCGACGACACGCGAAGGCAGGGCTGAGGAATGGATCAGGGTGTCATGTTGGGGGCTGCGGCCCAGGCTCACGACCTGTCGATGTGGGGCCTGTTCATGGCGGCCGACTGGGTCGTCAAGCTGGTCATGCTGACGCTGTTCGCCGCATCGATCTGGTGCTGGGCGATCATCTTCGACAAGGCGATCCGCCTGCGCCGCCTGAACGCCCAGGCCGAGGAGTTCGAGGACAGCTTCTGGTCCGGCGGCTCGCTCGACACGCTGTACGAGCGCATCGGCAAGCAGCCCGGCGACCCGATGTCGGCGACCTTCTCGGCCGGCATGCGCGAGTGGCGCCACGCCACCGACCGCGGCTTCGGCAGCAACCCCCGCGGCACCCTGCAGCAGCGGGTCGAGCGGGTGATGGGCGTCACGATCGGCCGCGAGATGACGCGCGCCGAGCGCTACATGCCGGTGCTCGCCACCGTCGGCTCGACGGCGCCCTTCGTCGGGCTGTTCGGCACGGTCTGGGGCATCATGAACTCCTTCGCCTCGATCGCGAGCACGAACAACACCAGCCTCGCCGTCGTGGCGCCCGGCATCGCGGAAGCGCTGTTCGCGACCGCGCTTGGCCTGGTCGCGGCGATCCCGGCGGTCGTCGCCTACAACAAGTTCTCCAACGACCTCGGCCGCTACTCCGAGCGGCTCGACGGCTTCGCCTCGGAGTTCAGCGCGATCCTGTCGCGCCACCTCGAGGAGCGGGCCTGACATGGGCGCACAACTGTCTGGCCGCGGCGGGGGCAGGGGACGGCGGCGTTCGTACACGCCGCTCTCCGAGATCAACGTGACCCCGTTCGTCGACGTGATGCTGGTGCTGCTGATCGTCTTCATGGTCGCGGCCCCGCTGATGAGCGTCGGCGTGCCGGTCGACCTGCCGCGCACCGCCGCCCCGCCGCTCGCCCCGGAGAAGGAGCCGCTGTTCGTCAGCGTCACTCCCGACGGGCGCGTCTGGGTCCAGGAGAGCGAGGTCGAGATCCAGAACCTGGTCTCCCTGCTGACCGCGGTCACCGGAGCCAATCCCGAGGCGCGCATCCTCGTGCGCGGCGACCAGACCGTCGCCTATGGCCGCATGCTCGAAGTGATGGGCACGATGAGTGCTGCCGGCTTCACGAAGGTCGGCCTCGTCGCCGACCTCCCCACCCCGACGGCGGCGGCACGCTGAACCCATGCGCCAGGGCCTGATCTTCTCGGGTGTGGTCCACGTCGCGGCGGTGCTCGCCGCGGTGCTCGGCTTCCTGCCCGGCCCGACGGCCCTCGTGATGCCGGCGCAGCCGATCCCGGTCGACATCGTCGACATCGGCGAGATCACGAACACCCGGATCGACGAGGCGCAGCCGGCGCCGACCCCGCCGCCCCGGCCCGCCGCCCGGCCGGCCCCGCCGGCC
>NZ_DASYHS010000216.1:0-83958 GCF_035998295.1 Arenibaculum sp.
CGGCCCATGCCGCCGCCTTCGTGCTGTGCCAGGTCCGCGTCATGCTGGCGGGATCGCTGGCGCCGGCCTTCGCGATGTCCCTCAACATATCCGCCAGCAATCTGGGGATCGCCTGCGGCGCCGCGCTGGGCGGATGGGCGGTCGAGCGCTGGGGGATCGCGAATGTCGGCCTTGCCGGCGCCGTGCCGGCCGTTCTCGCGTTCGGCCTCGCCGTGCAGGTGGGCCTGCGTGCGCCGCGCGTCCGGCGGGCGGGCTGATCAGCCTGCGCGCAGGGACGAGCGGTCGAAGGCCGCGCGCCAGGCGTCGAGGACGGGGCCGCGGCCGTCCGTCGCCAGCATCTGGCGCAGCGCCACCCGGACCGCGGCCCGGGCATGGCGCCCGTCCGGTGGCGCGTGCGCTTCGGGGCCGAGGCCGCGCCGGACCGCGTCGGTCACCCTGCCCTTGACCGCGAGCAGGGCCGGGTCGCCGAACCGGTCCAGCACCGCGGCGAAGGCGTCGAAGTGCCGGCGCGCGAACGGCGTCCCGCGCCCCAGCGCGTCGCGCTGCGGATGGGGTGGGTGCAGGTGCAGCAGCGGGGCCCAGCCGGCGGGGACCGGCGCGGTCGCGGCGTGGGAGCGGCCGAGCTTCAGGATCGAGGGCAGGACATGGATGTGCGGGCCATCCGGTGCCGCCTGCCGGACCTCTATCCGGGCGAAGCGGCAGCGGAACACGGACACGGGGCGGAGTTCGGCGACGGCCGCCGCCAGCGCGTCGCCGCCGCGGGCGAGTGCGCGCCGCAAGGCCACCGCCTCCCCGTGGTCGGCGGCGCGCGCGCAGACCTGTGCGCCATGGGCGCCGAGGCCGAGGTCGAACAGGATCTTGTCGCGGTCGGCCTCGGCCACAGCCCCGCGATCGGGGCCGAGTTCGGCGGCGACGGCCTTCGCCGTCCCGGCCGGCAGGCAGAAGGCGACGGCGTGGGACCAGCCGTCGATGCCGGAGGTCGGCTGCTCCCAGGCGACCGCGCGCACGCCCGCGAGCGAGGCGATGCGGATGGCGCCCCGCGCGGTCGCCACAGAGAACCGGCCGGCGAGGTCGATCTCGGCCGGCTCGGCCGGGTCGCGCAGGAACTCCGCGATGGCGCCGAAGGTGCCGAGGCTCCAGGTCGCGCCGGGATCGGCGAGGCTGCCGGCGACGAGCTCGGCCATGGGGCCGGCTACGGTATCGGCGGGCGTCGGCACGGGCCTCAGCCCGCGGCCGCCGCCGCGCGCCGCGCCTCGCGGCGGCGCATGATCTCGTAGACGACGGCGCCGGCGACCGTGACGGCGATCAGGATCAGCGACAGCGCGTTGATCGCGGGGGTGAGGCCGGTGCGGACCTTGGAGGCGATGTAGACGGTCAGCGGCGTCTCCAGCCCGCGCACGAAGATCGTGGTGTTGTAGTTCTCGAAGCTCTGCAGGAAGGCGATGAAGGCCGCCGACAGCACGGCCGGCATCAGGTAGGGCAGGGTGATGCGGCGGAACACCTGGAAATGGGAGGCCCCGAGATCGAGGGCCGCCTCCTCCTGCGCCGGGTCGAAGCGCTGGAGGCGGGCCATGAACAACAGCATCGCATAGGCCGCGATGAAGCTCGACTGGGCGAGGACGGTCAGGACCAGCCCGCCGCCGACGCCGATCCAGCGGTCCCAGAACACCAGGGTCGAGATGCCGATGATGACGCCGGGGGTCAGCAGCGGCGACACCATCACCGCATAGACCAGCGTGCGCGCGCGGCTGTGCAGGCGCCACAGCAGCAGCGCCGCCGACAGCCCGATCGGCACCGCCAGCGCCACCACCCCGGCGCCGATCGCGAGGCTGGTCCACAGCGCCCGCCATAGCTGGCCGTCGGCGAACAGGGCCGCGAACCACTGGGTGGTGAAGCCCATCCAGGGCGTCACGGTCGGGAAGCGGCTGGTGTTGAAGGTGGCGACCCCCATCACGACGAGGGGCAGGAACAGGTAGATGAAGAACAGCGCCAGATAGGCGCCGACGAGGGTGGTGCGGAAGCGGTCGGCCGTCATGTCCGCCTCACTTCGCGACGTCGGTCAGGCCGACCTTGAACAGCCGCATCATCAGCAGGATGAAGCCGACGCACAGGATCAGCAGGATGAAGGCGTAGGCCGCCCCCTGGTTCCAGTTCCCGCCCTCGAAGAACCAGTTGTAGATGATCTCGGTGAACCAGCGGCTGTTCGGGCCGCCCAGGATCGACGGCACGGCGTAGGAGCCGGCGGCGAGCATGAAGGTCATGATGCAGCCGACCGCGATGCCGGGCTTGGCGTGCGGGATCACGACGCGCCGGTGGATCCGCGTCCAAGAGGCGCCCAGGTCGCGCGCCGCCTCGACCTGGTTGCGGTCGAGCGATTCCATCGCGTTGTAGATCGGGAACACCATGAACAGGATGTAGACGTAGACCATGCCGAGGATGACCGCGCCCGGCGTGCCGAGCCAGCGCTCCGGCGCGTCGATCAGGCCGAGGGACAGCAGCAGCCAGTTCAGCGGCCCGTTGAAGGCGAGCACGACGTACCAGGCGAAGGTGCGCAGCAGCTCGTTGATCCAGAACGGGATGATCAGCAGCAGCACCAGCAGCGGCAGGGTCTTCCGGTCGGCCACCTGGGCCATGAAATAGGCGATCGGGTAGCAGACCGCGAGCGTGCATGCGGTCACCAGCGCGCTCGCCCAGATCGTCTGGAAGAAGATGCTGCGGTGGATCGTGTTGGCCCACAGGGTCTCGTAGTTGCGCAGCGTGTAGACGTCCTGGGGTCCGCCCAGTTCGGCCGGCGGCAGCATCGGGCGGAAGGAGAAGTCCACCATCATCAGCTGCGGCAGCACGACCAGCACGACGATCCAGAAGCCGACCAGCCCGACGATCAGCGCGCTGAGCCAGGGCCCGTACCGGCGGACGACCTCGCCCATCGCCTAGCCCCGCTCGTCGGCGAGACCGCCGGCCGGGAGCACGATCGCGTCGGCGGCCTCGAAGCGCAGGCGGGCGGGGCCGTCGGCCGGGACCGGCGGCGGCGCGCCGGTATGGGGGGTCTGGACCACGATCGGGCCGGAGCCGGTGCCTTCCAGGAAGGTGTTGACGAAGGCGCCTTCGAAATCCTGGTGGGTGACCCGGCTCTCGACGACGTTGCCGGCGGGAGGGGCACCGGCGGGAGGGTTGCCGGCGGGCGCCAAGCGTTCCGGGCGTACGAACAGGATCGCGCGCTCGCCCTGCCTGACGCCGCGGGGATTGCGTCCGACCAGCCGGCCGAACGGCGTATCGAGCGCCGCCATGCCGCCGTCCAGCTGCGCCACGGTACCGGGGAAGCGGTTGTTCTCGCCGACGAAGCTGGCGACGAAGGCGGTCTCCGGCGCGTCGTACAGGCTGCGGGCGTCGCCGACCTGCTCCAGCACGCCGCCGGACATCACCCCGATCCGGTCGGACATCGTCAGCGCCTCGCCCTGGTCGTGGGTGATGTAGATGAAGGTGACGCCGGTACGGCGCTGGATCGCGCGCAACTCCGCGCGCATGTGCTGCCGCAGCTTGAGATCGAGGGCCGACAGCGGCTCGTCCAGCAGCAGCACCGACGGCTCGACCGCGAGCGCGCGGGCGATCGCGATGCGCTGGCGCTGGCCGCCGGACAGCTCGGAGACCTTCTTCCGCCCCGCCTCGGGCAGCGCCACCAGGTCCAGCAGCGCGTCCACGCGCCGGCGCCGCTCCGCCGCGCCGATGCCGCGGACCTCCAGGCCGAAGCCGATGTTCTCGGCGACGGTCATCAGCGGGAACAGCGCCAGGTTCTGGAAGATCAGCGCGGTCGGCCGCCGGTTCGGGCCGATGCCGCGCATGTCGCGGCCGCCGATGCGCACGGCGCCCCCGCTCGGCTCCATGAAGCCCGAGATCAGGCGCAGGATCGTCGTCTTGCCGCAGCCGGACGGGCCGAGGAAGCTGAAGAACTCCCCGGCCCGGATCGTCAGGCTCACGTCCCGGACCGCGGTCACCTCGCCGAAGCGCATGGTGACCCGGTCCAACTCCACGTCTTGGCTCATGTCGACGTCCGGGGCCCGTACGGGCCCCGGGTGCCTCAGGCCGCGAGATAGCGGTCGGTGTACTCGTTGCGCAGGGAGACGTACCAGGTCTCCTGGACGGGCCACCACCACAGCTTCTCGACGGCATCCTGCGGGAAGGCCTCGTTGAAGAAGCGGCGCGCCTCCTCGGGCAGGTGCTCCGCGGCGCCGACGGCGACCGAGTTGGTGCCCTTGGAGGCGGCGAAGGCGGCGCCCACCTCGGGCCGCAGGAAGTAGTTGATCCAGGCATAAGCCTGGTCGACGTTCTTCGCGTCCTTGAGGATGGAATAGCCCTCCATCCAGGCGAACGCGCCTTCGATCGGGGCGAGGTAGCCGATGTCGAGCCCCTGTTTCTGCAGCGCCACCGCGGTCTCGTCCCAGTTCTGGCCGATCACGCAGCCATTGGCCTGGAAAGCGCCGAGGGCCTCGTTGGCCGAGTTCCAGAACTGCCCGACCGAGGGCTTGTTGGCGACCGCGACCTTCAGGATCTCGTCCCAGATCGCGCGCATCTTGGCCTCGTCCTTGAAGCCCTCCACGAAGGGATGGGGCAGCTTGCCCTGCGCTTCCATCCAGCGGCCGATGCCGGCGAGGCCCGAATGGCCGCGCACGGTGACTCGGTTCGCGTATTCGGGCTTCCACAGGTCGCCGAGGCTGGCGCCATAGGTCAGCGGGGCGGCCTGGCGGTCGAAGCACAGCGCCTCGGTGCCCCAATGGGTCGGGGCGAAGTAGCGCTCGCCGTCCACGACCCCGCCGTTCTCGGCCGAGCCCTTGATCGCGGAAGCGATCATGCGGTCCATCTCGACCTTGGACTCGTCGAGCGGCTGGACGAAGCCCTGCTCGACGTAGTTCGGCACGCGGTCGACGGTTGGCATGATGACGTCGAAGCCGGAGCCGCCGGACGCGCGGAGCTGGTTGAGCTGCTCGTCGTTGGTCGCGAAGGGTACGTAGATCGGCTTGATCCCCGTCGCTTCCTCGAAGCCGGCCAGCACGGCATCGTTGAAATATCCGGCCCAGGCGAAGATGCGCAGCTCGCCCGAGGAGGCGCGCGCGTTCTTGACGTACCAAGGCCCGACCGCAGCGAGCGTACCGGCGGCGGCCGCGCTCTTCAGCAGCGTACGGCGCGTGAACCGCTTCGCGGCGATCTGCGTGGCGCGGCTCGAATCCCGTTCGGCGTTGTCGGTCATGGGGTGGTTCTCCCTGGCGCTTCGTGTGGTGCGGGCCGCCGGCCCTTCTCCGCGCGACTATGCCCGAGGCGCCGTTCCGCGGCAATTTTTCAAATGGCACTCGCTCGCATTTTCATGGAATTGCAACGTTCTCCGCGTGGTTCCGGCAATGCCTGGGCGCATTTGGCCGATCGCGACAATTCTTCGTCACCCCGGCGCAAGCATCGCCCGCGGCAAAGGGCTAGCTTTCCGCCATCGCCCCTTCAGCCGGAGAGACCCATGGACACTGCAGCCTTGCACGAGAACACCGATCTGGTCCGACGCTTCATCGAGCAGGTCTGGCAGCAGGGCCGGGTGGAGCGGATCACCGACTTCGTGACGGCCGGGTTCGTCGAGAACGCGTACGAGCCCCGCACCCGGGAGGGGCACGCGGCGACGGTGCGCACGCTGCTGGCCGCGGTCCCGGACGCCGCGTGGACGATCGAGCGGACCACGGCGCAGGACGACAGGGTCGTCTGCGAGCTGCGCGTCAGGGGCACCCATCTCGGGCCGTTCCGCGCGATCCCCGCCTCGGGCAACCGCATCGACGCGCGGCAATACCGGACGTTCCGGATCGAGGGCGGCCTGATCGCGGAGCATTGGGCGCTGTTTGACACGGCGGCGTTCCTGAGGCAGATCGAAGCGGCGCCGCATACCGCCGAAGCCCGGGCCGGCGCGGCCGAAAGGGCGAACGAGTGAGCGGCGACCCGACGCTGTCCCATGCCTTCCACAAGACGTTCGAACGGCCGTTCGACACGCGATGGCGCAGTTTCGACGCGCATTACCTCCTGTACGCCTCGGCGGGAGCCTTCAACCTGGAGGCGGAGGACCGGCAGTGGCTGTTGCCGCCGCACAGGGCGGCCCTGGTGCGGGCGGGAACCGCCGTGCGCATCTGGTCCTCGGGGCCGGCGACGTCCTCCTCGGTGCTGTTCTCCGACCGGGACTTCGAACGGCCGCCGGCCGGAGCGCGGGTGTTCGCGATGTCCGACCTCGCCCGGGAGATGACGGGCCATGCGATGCGCTGGGATGGCGGCCGGCAGGGGCACGACCGGACCGCGGACGTGTTCTTTCCCGCGCTCGCGGCGGTCGTCGCCGAACTCGCGTGCACCCCGACCGACACCTGGATGCCGCGGGCCGTTTCCGAGGCGCTGCGGCGCGCCGCCGACTATACGCTGGCCACGCTCGACCAGGACGTCGGGCTGCAGGAGGTCGCGTCCGCGGCGATCCTGTCTCCGCGGACGCTGGCGCGGCGGTTCTCCTCGGAGCTGCACATGACGTGGCGGGACTACCGCCGCCGCGCCCGCATGATCAAGGCCGCCGACCTGCTGTCCTCGACAGGCGAGCCCGTGACCGAGGTGGGGCTGGCGGCCGGGTTCCTGAGCACGAGCTCCTTCATCCACGCCTTCCGCGCGTTCTCCGGCATGGCGCCGACGGAGTACCGGAAAGCCTGCGCCGCCGTTCCGGCCGGGGGAGCCCCGGCGCAGGCGGCGGTTCCGGCTCAGCCCCGGCGCGGCGGGTCCCGGGACAGGCCGCGGGCGTCCAGCTCGGCCAGGTAGCGCGCCCACAGCTCCTCCTGGCGCTCGCCCAGCTCGTAGAGATAGGACCAGGAGAAGATGCCGGTGTCGTGCAGATCGTCGAAGCGGATGCGGATGGCGTAGTTCCCGACCGGCTCGACGCCCAGGATGCCGACGTGGCGGCGGCCGGCGACGACCTGCTTCTGGCCGGGGCCGTGGCCCTGGACCTCCGCGGACGGGCTCTCGACGCGCAGGAACTCGGCCGGGTAGCCGAAGCTCCTGCCGTCGTCGAAATCGATCCTGAGCCGCTTCTCGGCCGTCTCCAGCCGGATCTCGACCGGCCAGTGCCGCGTGGAGAAGCGGTCCCCGGTCATGGGCGGGCCGATGCCTTCTGCCCGTCGATCTGGCGCGCCTCGTCGACGAGCATGATCGGGATGCCGTCGCGGATCGGATAGGCGATGCCGGCGCGCTCGCTCACCAGTTCCTGGCGGTCGGCGTCGTAGCGCAGCGGCCCCTTGGTGAGGGGGCAGACCAGGATCTCCAGCAGCTTGGGGTCGACCCTGGGCTGGGTTGCCGGCTTTTCAGTCACGTCTCGCTTCTCCTCGATGGGGTGGTTGGCCTAATGGCGGGCGGCGGTGTCGCCGTCGGTGTGGTCGAGGACGGCCATCTCGATCATCGCCGTCATCAGCCGCGCGCGTTCTTCCAGCGCCGACGCCTCGAGCAGCGCCTGCTTCTCGGACGGCGAGAACGGGCAGATCATCGCGAGCGAGTTGACCAGCCGCTCGTCGGGGGTGCTCTCCACCGTGTCCCAGCTCGCGGTCAGGCCATGCTGGCGGAAATAGGGGCGCAGGCCGTCCAGCAGGCGCTGCCGGTCGATCTTCGCGCCGACGGGCTCGGCGAGGTCGCCGGCGAACGCGGTCCAGGCCGGCACGACGCGGCGGTAGCCGCGCGTCGTCGCGATCTCGTCCGCGACCGCGAAGCGGCACGATCCCGTCAGGGTGATCAGGAAGCGGCCGTCCTCGGTCTCGGCGAAGGAGGTGATCCGGCCGGCGCAGCCGGTCCGATAGACCGCAGGCTCGTGGCCGCGGTCCCCGGGGTCGGCCGGCTGGATCATGCCGATCATCCGGTTGCCGGCGGCGAGCGCGTCCTCGGTCATCGCGAGGTAGCGCGGCTCGAACACGTTCAGCGGCAACCGGACGCGCGGCAGCAGCAGCACGCCGGCGAGCGGGAAGATCGGCAGCGTGGCGGGCAGGTCGTCGAAGGCGGGGTCGAATGGGTTCTGGCTCATGAGAACAATATGGACGACAGTTTCCGTCTGGCCAGGACGGTCAGCCTGTCGGTCGGCCCGAAGGCCTCGAAGAACTTCACGAGCTGCTTGCGGGCGGCCTGCTCGTTCCATTCCCGGTCGCGCCGGACGATCTCCAGCAGCCCCTTTACCGCCTCCTCGTGCTGGCCGGCCGCATACTGGGCCATGGCGAGGTCGTAGCGGGCCTGATGGTCGTCGGGATCGCGGGCGAGGCGCTCGTTCAGCTCGCCCACCGGGCCGAGATCGGCGGTCTGGCGGTGCAGCTCGAGCGCGGTGCGCACGGCCGCGACGTCCTTGTCGGCTGCGAGCTCGGGCGGGAGCTGGTCGAGCAGGGCCTGGGCCTGGTCGGCCTCGCCCTTGGCCATGAAGACGCGCGCCAGGCCCGCATAGGCCGCACCCGAGGTCGGGTCGGCCTGGACGATCTGGCTGTAGATGGCGCCCGCGGTGTCGGGGTCGCCGGCCTCCAGGGCCTCCTTGGCGGCGGCCAGCGCCTCCTCGATGCCGTCGTCCCCGCCCTCGCCCGCCGCCTTGGCCAGCCGCTCGATCCACTGCTTGATCTGGGATTCCGGCTGCGCGCCCATGAAGCCGTCGATCGGGCGGCCCTGGAAGAAGGCGAAGACGGCCGGGATCGACTGGACGCGGAGCTGGCCCGCGATCTGCGGGTTGTCGTCGATGTTGATCTTGACCAGCCGCACCTTGCCGCGTGCCGCCTTGACGGTCTTCTCCAGCACCGGGCCCAGCTGCTTGCACGGGCCGCACCAGGGCGCCCAGAAGTCGACGACGACGGGGACGGTGCGCGACGCCTCGACGACGTCGGTCATGAACGCGCGGTCGCTGCTGTCCTTGACCAGGTCGGCATCGGTCGGGGTGCCGGCGGGCGGGCTGAAGATGGGCTGCATGATGGCGTCCTATTCTCGGGCTGCGTGTTACATGAGTTCGGGCGTTCGTTTTGCAAGCGGCACCCCCGGGAGCCTTCAGCTTCCGGAAGGCGGACCCAGATCGACGATCTCCGGCTCGTGTCCCGTCGCCCGCAGGAAGCGCAGCAGGTCGGCGCTGCGGATCGCGGTCGTGCGGTCGTTGATCAGCGGATGGTAGTTCAAGAGCTCGTGCGCGGTCATCGCGCGTTCCAGCACGACCGTGACCAGGTGCTCGCGGTCGTTCAGGACCGAGAACGGGGTGACGGCGCCCGGCCTCACGCCCAGCGTCTCCCACAGCAGCTCGGGCCTGCCGAAGGACAGCCGGGCCGAGCCGATGCGGCGGTCGAGCGTCTTGAGGTCGACGGCGGTGTCCTCCAGCGCGACCACCAGCCAGAGCCGGTTCTTCTTGTCCTTCAGGAACAGGTTCTTGCAGTGGCCGCCCGGCAGCTCGCCGCGCAGCGCCTTGCTGTCCTCGACCGTGAACAGCGGCGGATGCGACACGGTCGTGGTGCGGATGCCGTGCGCGTCGAGGAAGGCGAACAGGTCCTCCGGCGTCGCCGGAGCCCGGTCCAGGGGCTGTGTTTCGAGGGTGTCGGTCATGGCGGGAGCCGTTATAGCGCGCCGATCGCGATGCGACAAATCCCGCCCGCTTTCGCCCTTGCTTTCTGTCCGGCAATCCGTATAGTCCGCGCTCACCGCCGGTCATACCCGGACCGGCCGCCGGATGCGGGCGTAGCTCAGGGGTAGAGCACAACCTTGCCAAGGTTGGGGTCGAGGGTTCGAATCCCTTCGCCCGCTCCAGTTTCAGGAATTCCGGCGACGACTGTCGAACGCTCAGGGCGGGCGTAGCTCAGGGGTAGAGCACAACCTTGCCAAGGTTGGGGTCGAGGGTTCGAATCCCTTCGCCCGCTCCAGTCTCCTCCCGGACATCCAGGTTTCGTGCCGACCCGGCGTCGGGTCGCCCGTCGCCCTTGGACGGCAACCATGCCCCGGTGCAGAATGGCTGTAGACCGAGGAGCACGGCGATGGTCCCGACCTACGAGACGGCCCTGATCGTCGGGGCGGGCGAGGGGCTGAGCGCGTCGCTCGTCCGCATCCTGACCGGCGAGGGCGGCATGCGCGTCGCGCTCGCCGCCCGCAACGCCGAAAAGCTGCGGGACCTCGCGAAGGAGACCGATGCCGCGGCGTTCGCATGCGACGCGTCCGATCCCTCCCAGGTCGAGGCTCTTTTCGCGGAGGCCGAGCGCCATTTCGGCACCCCGCCCGACGTCGTCGTCTACAATCCGAGCGCGCGCCTGCGCGGTCCCCTCGTCGAACTCGATCCGGCCGGGGTTGAGCGGGTGCTGGCGGTGACCGCCCATGGCGGTTTCCTGGTCGCGCAGGCCGCCGCGCGGCGCATGCTGCCCCGGGGCAACGGCGCGATCCTGTTCACCGGCGCCTCGGCGAGCGTGAAGGGCTATCCCGGCTCCGCCCCGTTCGCGATGGGCAAGTTCGCCCTGCGCGGACTCGCCCAGAGCATTGCGCGCGAATTGGCGCCGCTCGGCATCCACGTCGCCCATTTCGTCATCGACGGGGCGATCCGGAGCGCACGGCGGCCGGAGCCTGCCGACGCCCCCGATTCCATGCTCGATCCCGATGCCATCGCGCGCAGCTACCTGCATGTGCTGCGCCAGGACCGCAGCGCCTGGACCTGGGAGGTCGAGTTCCGGCCCTGGGTCGAAAGGTTCTAGCCGGGCTCCGGACGAGCGGGTGTCGATCCTCCCGACGTCACGAACCACCCCGCCCGATCGTCATGGAACCGACCCGCAACGAGACGGACGGAGAGAACCCATGCACGACACCAGTACCGGCTGCGCGCCGCTGCTCGCCTTCACCAACCCCGCCGGGCTCTACGACGCTTCGGCCAATGGCTATTCCCACGTCGCCGCGGTGGCGCCGGGGGCGCGGCTGGTCTTCGTCGCCGGCCAGGGCGGCGAGAACGGGAAGGGCGAGCTGCCGGCGGATTTCCGCCTCCAGGTCCGCCAGGCCATGGACAACCTGCGCACCGCGCTGGCGGCGGCCGGCGCCGGGCCGGGCGACGTCGCCAAGCTCACCGTGCTCGTGGTCGGCCACGACGAGGAGCGGCTGCACGTCTTCGGCGCCGAGCTCGAGCGCGCCTTCGGCAGCGGCGCCAAGCCGGCCTGCACGCTGATCCCGGTCCCCCGCCTGGCCCTCGACGGCATGCTGTTCGAGATCGAGGCGACCGCGGTGCTGCCCGCCTAGGGCGTGCCGCCGAACAGGCTGCGCCGCTCGTCCCGGGACAGGGGCTGGGCACCGGCATAGACGTCCTCCACGCCTTCATAGGCGCGGATGGTTGCCGGACGGGCGGCGATCGCCTCGAACCAGCGCTTCACGTTCGGGACGTCGTCGAGGTCCTGCCCGTGCGCGGCGTGCGGCACGATCCAGGGATACGTCGCCATGTCGGCGATCGAATAGTCGCCGGCGATGTAGGCCCGGCCGGCGAGCCGGCGGTCGAGCACGCCGTAGAGCCGCGCCGTCTCGCGCCGGTAGCGGTCGATCGCGTAGGGCAGCGTCTCCGGCGCGTGGACGGCGAAATGGCCGTTCTGGCCGGCCATCGGCCCGAGGCCGCCGACCTGCCAGAACAGCCACTGCAGCACCTCCGTCTCGCCGCGCAGGTCCGCGGGCAGGAAGCGCCCGGTCCTGCGCGCGAGATAGAGCAGCATCGCGCCGGACTCGAACAGCGGCAGCGGGCCGCGGCCGTCCCCGGGCGCGTCGTCGACGAGTGCCGGAATGCGCCCGTTCGGCGAGATCGCGAGGAAGCCCGGCTCGTGCTGCTCGCCCCGCGACAGGCTGATCGGGACGACCCGGTAGGGCAGCCCCGCCTCCTCCATGAACAGCTTCATCTTCAGGCCGTTCGGCGTCGCCGAGAAGTAAAGGTCGATCATGCTCCCCCCGCCGGGCGCGGCATGCGCGCGTCGGCAGGTTGGGTGCGGACGCGGCATCGGGGAAGTGCCACAATCGTGCGACTGCATGGGGCCACTATCGTATGAAGCCCGCGTATGGGGCCATGGCCGGGGAAAATGTCCGGGCCGCGTCACAGGCCGCGGCATCCGATCGTCGGAGGTGAAAGGCAACGAACCCCGACGGAGACCACCGATGAGCACCAAGCCCGTACGCTACGAGCAGGAGATCCCCGACATGAAGGCGATGGCCGCGGTCCACGAAGCGATCGACGTCCATGGCCTGGACCGCACGGTCCATCACCTCGTGCAGCTGCGCGCCTCGCAGATCAACCGCTGCGCCTTCTGCATCAAGATGCACATCCGAGAGGCCCGTGAGGACGGCGAGACGAGCGAGCGTCTCGACCGCATCGTCGTCTGGGACCAGGTGTCGGACTTCAGCGAGCGCGAGAAGGCCGCGCTGGCCTGGACCGAGGCGCTGACCGGGCTCGACCCCAGGACCGATCTCGGCGGCCTGCGCGCCCGGCTGCGCGAACATTTCTCCGAGGGAGAGATCGGCGCCCTGACCGCCACGGTCGCGATGATCAATCTCTGGAACCGCATCAACGTGTCGAGGCACTGACGTGGACGAGCGCGACGACAGGGTATTCGAGGAGGTCCGCCCGACCCTCCTGGGCCTCGCATACCGCATCCTCGGCTCGCGCGCCGACGCCGAGGACGCGGTGCAGGACACCTTCCTCAAATGGCGCACGGCCGACCGCGCCGCGGTCGAGAACCCGGCCGCCTGGCTGACCGCGGCCTGCACCCGGCGCTGCCTCGACCTGCTGCGCTCCGCGCATCGCAGCCGCGTCGATTACGTCGGCGCTTGGCTGCCCGAACCGGTGCACACCGCGGTCGAGAACGAGGCCGAGCGCCGGCTCGACCTCGCCTCGTCGCTGACCACCGCGTTCCTGCTGATGCTGGAGCGCCTGACGCCGAAGGAGCGGGCGGCCTATCTCCTGCACGAGATCTTCGACGTCCCCTATGCCGAGGTGGCGCGGACACTGGAGATGCAGGAGCCCGCCTGCCGCAAGCTGGTGTCGCGCGCCAAGGCCCATGTCGAGCAGGCCAAGGTCCGGCATGCCACGCCGGTCGACCGGCAGGAGGAGCTGCTCTCCGCCTTCCAGGCGGCGGTGGCCGGCGGGACGACCGCCCGGCTGGCCGCCCTGCTGTCGGAGGAGGTCCGCTTCAGCGCCGACGGCGGCGGCAAGGTGCCGACGGTCCTCGACGTCCTGCAAGGCAAGGCCACGGTTCTCGCCCTGGTCGCGGACCGCCTGCGCGAATGGTGGGCCGGGTACGAGTGGCTGCGCGCCGACATCAACGGCGGCCGAGGCATCCTGCTGCGCAAGGACGGCGCCACGGTCGCCGCCCTGTCCTTCGCCTATGACGAGGCCGGCCTGGTCAGCGACGTCTTCGTGATGCGCAACCCCGACAAGCTCGCCGCGCTCGGCGCCGGCGCGATCCACTAAGCCGCACCCCCTTCCTGCCCTTCCCCGAGGTATCGACATGCCCGAAGCCGGCAACGCCCCACCCGTGCCCGGGTGGCGCGCCCTCTTCACCGGACGCACCGCCGTCCACTCGCTGGCGCTCGCCGGCGGCGTCGCCCTCCACGCCCTCAACATCTACGTCGCCATCACCATCATGCCCTCCGCCGTCGCCGATATCGGCGGGCTCGACTGGTACGCCTGGAGCACGACGCTGTTCGTCGTCGCCTCGATCCTGGGCTCCGCGCTGTCGGCGCGGCTGCTCGATCGGGCGGGTGCTCGCGGCGCCTACGTCGCCGCCACCCTGGTGTTCGCCGTCGGCACCCTCGCCTGCGCGGCGGCGCCGAGCATGGCGGCACTCCTCCTCGGCCGCTTCGTCCAGGGTTTCGGCGGCGGCCTGCTCTACGCGCTCGCCTACGGCGTGATCCGCCTGGTCCTGCCGGAAGCGCTGTGGTCGCGGGCGATCGGCCTGATCTCGGCGACCTGGGGCGTCGCCACGCTGGTCGGCCCGGCACTCGGCGGCGTCTTCGCGGAGCTGGGGGAATGGCGCGCCGCGTTCTGGTCGCTGGTCCCCGTCGCCGCCGGCTTCGCGGCACTCGCGCTCGCGGTGCTGCCCCGGCGCGGCACGGGCGAAGGCGAAAGCGGGGAGGCGGCGGCGCTGCCGGTGCCGCAGCTCCTGCTGCTGGCCGGCGCCGTGCTGGCGCTGTCGGTCGGCAGCATCGGCCGCGAGTTCGCATGGAACGCCGGCGGCATCGCCGGAGCGCTCGCCGCGGTCGGGCTGCTGATCGCGGTCGAGCGGCGCTCGCGCACCCGCCTGCTTCCCTCGGGCGCGTTCTCCGCCGGGGCGCCGCTCGGCGCGCTCTACGCGACGGCGGCGCTGCTGGTGATGGGCATGCAGCCGGAGATCTTCGTGCCCTACCTGCTCCAGCTCCTGCACGGGCAGCCGCCGCTGGCCGCGGGCTATCTGGCGGCGCTGATGGCGATCGGCTGGACGCTCGGCTCCATGGCCGGCGCCCGGTGCGACGGTGCCGCGGCGCGCCGCGCCGTCGTCGCCGGCCCTGCCTGCGGGCTCGCGGGGCTCGTCCTGCTGGCCTGCTTCCTGCCGGTCCGGGGCGGCGGCGACTGGGCGGTGCTCGCCCCGGTCTGCGCCGGGCTGGTCGCGGTCGGATTCGGCATCGGGCTCGCCTGGCCGCATCTCGTGACCGGGGTGTTCCGGGCCGCGCCCGCGTCCGAACGCGGCCTCGCCGCGGCGGCGGTCACCACGGTCCAGCTGTTCGCGACCGCGTTCGGCGCGGCGGCCGCCGGGATGACGGCGAACCTCGCCGGCATCGCCGCGCCGGGTGGTCCGGCCGGGGCGTCGTCCGCCGCCTTGTGGCTGTGCGCCCTGTTCGCGCCGGCGCCGGCCCTCGCCATCCTCACGGCGCTCCGCGCCGCGAGGTCGCGGGCCGGGGATCAGGACAGCCCTTCGCTCCGCAACGCGGCCTGCACGGACGGGCGTCCCTCGACCAGTGCCGCGTGAGCGGCGACCGGCCCGGGGAGCGGCACGCCGAGCGTGCCCGCCCATCTCGACATCACGTAGAGGAAGGCGTCGGCGGCGCCGAACCTGCCGTCGAGCAGGTAGCCGCCCTCGATGCGCCCGGCCAGCCAGTCGAAGCGGCCGGCCACCGCCTCGGCCATCTGGTCCCGCTCCGCGTCGCCGGCCGGGAAGAACAGGCGGATGAACGGCTTGTGCAGCTCGGTCGACAGGAAGGCGAGCATTTCGATCAGCCGGGTGCGCCCGGCCTCGTCGCGCGGCGCCAGCTCCGGCGCCTGCCGGGACAGCCAGTCCAGGATGGCGACGTTCTCGGTCAGGACCCGGCCGTCCTCGAAGGCCAGCGCCGGGACGTAGCCCTTGGGATTGACCGCGGCGAAGTTGTCGCCGGCCTCGGTGCGCCGGGTCGGGATGTCGACCCGGATCGGCTCGTAGGCCAGGCCCGCTTCGTGCAGCAGGATGTGCGCGGCCAGGCTGCAGGCGCCGGGTGCGTGGTAGAACTTCATGGCTCTGCCCTCCCGCTCAGGCGCCGCCGCCGGCGGGCTCGACCTCGAGCGTCAGCTTGTCGAGCATCTCGGTCCAGCCGGCCTCGTGGCCCTCGGGCCGGTCGAGGCCATCGAGATAGGCCCCCTGCTCGGTGAAGACGAGCCGGCAGCCCCCGCGCTCCGGCCGCAGGTCCACGGTCACGAGGCCGATGAACGACCGCCTGCCGCCGGCGGTCATGACGCTGGAGGAGACGATGCGCGTGTCCTGCACGATGTCCTCGTAGCGGTTCTCGGTCACGTAGGTCTCGCCGCCCTCGGGGCCGAACCGGCAGCGGTCTCCCCCGCCGACCTGGAAGTCGAAGCGCTCATACGCGACGTGCCACCCCTCGCCGGGGGAGCCCCAGCGCAGCAGGGCCTTCGGGTCGGACCAGGCCGCGAAGACCCGGGCCGGCGTGGCGCGGTAGAAGCGGTCGAGCGTGACGGTGCCGTGCACCACGATGCGGTCGGTCATGGATTCTTCTCCTCGGGGTCTTCGTGTGTCTGGTCCAGGTACTCGCCCAGCCGGTCCAGGCGGCGCTCCCAGAACATGCGCCGCTCCCGGAACCACCGCTCGGCGAGGCGCATGGCGTCGGGGTCCATCCGGCAGGTGCGCACGCGCCCGACCTTCTCCGACCGCACCAGCCCGCTGGCCTCCAGCATCCGCAGATGCTGCATCACCGCCGGCAGCGACATCGCGAGCGGCCCGGCCAGCTCGCCGACCGAAGCCGGCCCGCGGCACAGCCGCTCGACCATCGCGCGCCGCGACGGATCGGCGAGGGCCTGGAAGACGACGTCGAGTGGGTCTGATTGGTCAGGCATATGCTTAAGTATCGGCCCCGAACCCACGAGGCAAGGAGAAACTTCAGCGTTTGCTTAAGTTTTTGCGGGACCCTCACAGCGCCCTCAGCAGGCAGGCCGCGGCAGCGAGCGCGCAGGCCGTGCGCAAGTGGTTCCACAGGGTCCAGCGCTCGAGATAGGCCGCCCATACGCGGGCCCCCTCGGCGCTCGCGGGCTGGACGGCGGCCAGCGCGTCGTTCCAGGGCACGTTGAGCGCGATCGTCACCCCGAACGTGCCGGCGACGTAGAGGACGCCGCCCGCGAGCATGAAGGCGGCCCCGGGCTCTCCCCAGCGCAGCAGCGCCCAGGCGGCCAGCGCGACCCCGGCGGCCGCGGTGCCGAGGAACGGCACCATGAACCACGGGTTGATCACGACGACGTTGATCGACTGCATCGCCGATATCCCCTCGGCCGGCGGCAGCCGGCCGAGGGCCTTCATCACGAAGGTCGAGAAGGCGAAGAAGACGCCCGCCACCAGGCCCGAGCCGAGTGCGGCCAGCGTCACGAGCAGGCTGCCAGCCATCACGCCGCTCCCTCGGCGAGGATGCGCACGCCGGTCCGCTCGAACCGGGCGATGGCCGCGTCCGCGTCCAGCAGCGTTTCCGGCAGGTACAGCCCGCCCGCGGCCGGCGGCCGGCCGTCGAGGCCGAGCACGCGCTCCGCCGCCGTCGCGACGCCGAGCGCCGTCAGGTGCATCAGACCCTTCGGGTCGGACAGGATGGTCCGCCGCCGGCCGGGTTCGCCGGTTTCCAGGACGCCTTCGAGATCGATCAGCACGTCGCTCGACGGCGCGTCGCCGCCGCGGGTCCCGAGCGAGTCGCCGGCCGCGATGTCCACCCGCACGTCGGGCGCGCCGGTGATCGCGGCCAGGCTCGGCACGTCGAGCAGGCCGGTCGGGTAGGCGGGCAGCTCGCTGCCGTCGGCGAGCACGACCGCCCGGCCGCTGGCAACGCCGTGCACCCAGGACCACGCGCCATCGCGGCGCAGCAGCGCGCGGGCGATCAGCCCCTCGGCGTCGCCGCCGGTCATCGGGCCGACGGGGTCGCGCGGGTCGAACAGGGCCGTCACCTCGACCTTCGAGATCCGGCGGAAGCGCCGCGCCGCCCGGAGGGCGACCATCGTCGCGACCCCGGCCATGCTGTGGCCGAGCAGCACGATCGGGCGCGACGGCGCCCCGCCCAGCGCCGCGAAGGCGGCCGGGGCGACGTCCTCGGCCTTGGTCGTGATGCCGATATGGCCGGCGCCGGCGGCGAGCGCGGCGTGCAGCAGCGCGCCGGCCGGGTCGTAGAGTGCTGCGACCACCAGGTCGGCGCCGGCGACGGCGTCCAGGCCGGTGCCGTCCGTCAGGTCGAGGCGGGCGGTGTGCGCGTTGCCGAGCTCGCGCGCCAGCGCCTCGCCGCGCTCGGGCGTCCGCGCGGCCAGGACGATCTCGACGCCGGCGTCGGTCGCCCTGAGCTGCCGGGCGACCTGGGTGCCGGTCAGCCCGGTGCCGCCGGCGATGAGGATGCGTCGTGCCATGTCGTGGTCTCCTTCCGTATTGCTTGACACGTGTCAAGTGAGCTAGAACTTTACACGTGTCAAGTGGGAGATCGCACATGGCCGGCAAGACCCGGAACGAACCGCCGGATACGCGGGAGCGGATCGTGGAAGCGACGTGGAAGCTGATGGAGGAGAGCCGGGACCTCCAGGTCCGCATCGCCGACATCGCGCAGGCGGCCGGCGTGTCGCGGCAGGCCGTGTACCTGCATTTCGGCAACCGCGCGAACCTGCTGCTCGCCGCGGTCCAGCACCGCGACCGCACCAGCCCGACCGGCGCGATCGCCCGCGCGGCTTTGAAGGACCCCGTTCCCGGCGCGCTCGGCACCTATGTCGAGGCGTGGTTCGCGCATATCCCGCGCATCCAGCCGGTCGCGCAGATGCTGTCGGCGGCGTCGCTGACCGATCCCGAGGCGCGGGTCGCGTGGGAGGACCGGATGGCGCTGCTGCGCCGGCTGACGACGGCGCTCGCCGGGCGGCTGGCGGCCGCGGGGCTGCTGGCGCCGGGCTGGACCGCCGAGCGGGCGGCGGACTGGATCTGGCACCGCACCCATCTCGACGGCTGGTGCCACCTCGTCGCCGACCGCGGATGGGACCCCGCCGACGCCGCGCGGCAGGTCCGCCTGTCGCTGGAGCGCGACCTGCTGCGCGTGGGCTGAACCGGCCGGCTCAGCCCTCGACCAGCTTGAGGCCGGCGACCCCGGCCAGGATCAGGGCGAGGCAGCCCAGCCGGGCCGGGGAGGCGGGCTCCCCGAACGCCACGATGCCGGCGACGGCGACCCCGGCGGTGCCGATCCCGACCCAGGCCGCATAGGCGGTGCCGACCGGTAGGCTCTTCAGCGCGAGTGCCAGGAGGTAGAAGCTCGCCGCCGCCGTGGCGATCCCGACCGCGCTCGGCACCGGGCGGGCGAAGCCGTCGGCGTGCTTGAGCGCGGTCGCCCAGACGATCTCCAGCAGCCCCGCCGCGACAAGGAGGACCCAGCCCATCTCAGGCACAGAACCCGCCGTCGACCGCGACCGCGGCGCCGGTCACGGTCCGCCCGCCTTCGCCGGCGAGATGGGCGACCATCGCCGCGACGTCGTCCGGCTCGCCATAGCGCCCCAGGGCCGAGAAAGCGCGCTCGCCGTCGGCCGCCTCGCCGTCGGCGGGGTTCATGTCGGTGTCGGTCGAGCCGGGATCGACGAGGTTGACGGTGATGCCGCGCGGGCCGAGGTCGCGCGCGAGGCCCTTGGTCAGCCCGACCAGCGCCGCCTTGCTGGCGGCGTACAGCGCCACTCCCGGATAGGGCACGCGGTGGGCGAGGCACGAGCCGATCGAGACGATGCGCCCGCCCTGGCCCATATGCGCCAGCGCCGCCTGCGCCGCGACGAAGGCCGAGCGGACGTGGATCGCCAGCGTCCGGTCGATCTCCTCGACGGTAACCTCCTCAGGCGGGCCGTAGGGGAAGATCCCGGCATTGTTGACCAGGACGTCGAGCCGGCCGAACGCGCGCACCGCCTGCCCGACCGCCCCGGCGACCGCGTCGGCGTCCGCGCTGTCGGCCCGGATCGCCAGGCAGCGCCGGCCGAGCGCCTCCACCTCCGCCGTCACGGCCGCGGCAGCGTCGGCCCGGCTCGCATAGGTGAAGGCTACGTCCGCGCCGTCCCGGGCCAGCCGCTTCACGATCGCGGCGCCGATCCCCCGGCTGCCGCCGGTCACGAGCGCCGCCTTGCCCTCCAAGGTCCCCATCTTTCAGCTCCAATTATGTACCTGTCGGTACTGAATCGGTAGGGGACTTGCCAGCGGCGGTCAAGCGATTTATTTACTGCTAGGTACAGAAAGGAAGGCGGCGATGGCGGAGAGGGGGCGCCCGCGGGCGTTCGACCGCGCGCAGGCGCTGCGCCGGGCGATGACGGTGTTCTGGTCGCGCGGCTACGAGGGAACCTCGATCGGCGACCTGACCGAGGTGATGGGCATCAACAAGCCCAGCCTCTACGCCGCCTTCGGCTGCAAGGAAGAACTGTTCCTGGAGGCGATCGCCCTCTACGACGCGGTCGAGGGCAACGCGGGCGAGCGCGCGCTGCGCGACGGGCCGACCGCGCGCGCCGCGGTAGAGGCGATGCTGCGGGAGAACGCCCAGGCCTATTCGGCGTCCGACAAGCCGCCGGGCTGCATGGTCGTTCTGTCGGCGATCCTCGGCACGCCGGAGAACCGGGCCGTGCGCGAGCGCCTGGCGGAGAACCGCAGGGCCGGGCAGGAGGCGCTGCGCCGGCGGCTCGACCGGGGGATCGCGGAGGGCGACGTCCCGCCGGGCACCGACACGGCGCGCCTCGCCGCCTTCTACACGACCGTGCTCGAGGGGCTGTCGATCCAGGCGCGCGACGGCGCCTCCGGCGAGGCGCTGCAGGCGATCGTCGACTGCGCCCTGCAGGCTTGGGACGTGCTGGTGGCGCCGGCGCCCTGAGGCGCCTCAGCCGGCCGGCCGGCGCGCCCGCGAGGCGACGGCCACGCCCGCGAGGACGACGAGGCCGCCCGCGATCTCGCGCAGTCCGACCGCCTCGCCCAGCAGGCCGAAGCCCAGCAGGATCGTCCAGATCGGAACGAGGTAGCCGTTCATCGAACCCACGGTCGGGCCGGCGAGGCGCAGAACGTTCATGTACAGGACGATCGGCAGCGCCGTCGCGAACAGGCCGAGGGCCGCCAGCGCCGCCGCGTGCTGCGGCACGGCCGCGAAGGCGGCGGGACCGCCGAGCGCCAGCACCAGGACCAGGGTCGGCACGCCGGAGAAGACCTGCTGGCCGAAGGCGAGGCGCAGAGGCCGCGGGTCGGGAATGCTGCGCACATAGACATTGCCGATCGCGTAGCTGACCGCGGTCGCGACCATGGCCAGCGTGCCGGGAAGGCTGCCGGCACCGCCGAAGGCGGCAGGCCCGACGAGGACCGCCATGCCGGCGAACCCGATCAGCACGCCCGCCGCACGCCTGCCGTCCAGGCGCTCGTCCGCGAACAGCGCGTGGGCCAGCACCGCCACCATCAGGGGGGCCGAAGCCTGGATCAGCGAGGTGAGGCCGGCCGTGATCTCGGTCAGGGCATAGGCCGTCAGCGTATTGGGGACGATGCCCTGGGCGACGCCGAGGACGATCCAGTCGCGCCACTCGCGCCCGCGCGGCCATGCGATCCCGCCGCGCGCCAGCACCCACAGCGCTAGCAGGCCGCCCCCCATGGCGCCGCGTGCCGCGGTCAGCGCCAGCGGCGACAGGTCGGTCCCGATCACCTTCATCAGCAGGAAGGAACTCGCCCACAGGAACGAGCAGGCGAGCATCTGGGCGAGCAGGCCCCCGGGTCCGGCCGACGCCGCGGCCAGGGGAGCGGCGCCGGCGGCGATCTCCGGGCCGGCGAACCGTTTCTGCGTCATCTCGAACTCTCTATCGGGGCTTCGCATCAAGGTGTCAGGAAGATTGGCCCCGGGTAAGTGCCTGAAATCGAAATAGTGATGGTTCCACTTTCGCCTGTGGTGACCGGCTTTGCGCCGGGTGTCCGGCCGCTGGCTGGGCGGGTCGACGTTCTTCCCGGACCTCGTTCCCGATCCGCGCCCGAGCCGGGCCGATCACCCCCGTGACCACACCGCCAGCTCGTAGCCGTCGGGGTCGGCGAAGTGGAAGCGGCGCCCGCCGGGGAAGCCGAAGATCGGTCGCACGATCCGCCCGCCTGCCGCCTGGACGCGGGCGAGCGCGTCCTCGAGATCGTCGGCATAGAGGATGACCAGCGGCCCGCCCGGCGCCGGCATGCCCTCGGTCGTGAAGCCGCCCTTCAGCCGGCCGTCCGCGAACTCGACATAGGTCGGGCCGTAGTCGGTGAAGGTCCAGCCGAAGGCGGCGCCGTAGAACGCCTTCGAGCGCGCGAGGTCCGCCACCGCCAGCTCGACGTAGTCGATGCGGCTGTCCCGGTACGAGGCGGGCGCCGTCGACGCCCCGCCCGGCGCCTCCAGCAGCGCCTTCAGCGCGCCGAGGTCCTGGACCACCCAGTCCGCATCGCGCGCGAAGACCGCGTCGCTCATCCCGGGCTGACGGAACAGCGTCAGCGCCACCTCGGCGCCGGTGCCGTTTGCGACGACGCGCAGCGGCACTCGGACTTCGGTGCCGGCCGGCGTGGTCACGACGTGATCGAGCACGCCGAAGCCGTTCGGCTCGCTGAAGCGGATCGTGATCGGCCCCTCGGGTCCCTCGGCGGCCCAGGCGTCGCCCTCCCGGCGAAGCCCGGCGCCCAGGCCCGAGGCCCACAGCGCGAAGGTCTCCGGCCGGCTCGCGAAGGCGTAGACCGCGTCCCGGTCGCGATCGATGCGGACGGTGATGGTCCGCGATTCCAGCGTCGTCATGGTTCCTCCTTCTGGTCGGGCTTCTGGTCGGGCCGCATGCTGGGCCGATCCGGTGCCGGCGTCTTGAACGGAACGGCCACGTCCTCCTCGCCGGCGAGGGCGGCCGCGACCTCACTTGGCGTCGCGGTGGCGAAGCGCCGGCACTCGCGGGCGAGATGGGCCTGGTCGGCATAGCCGGCATCGGCGGCGAGTGCCGCGAGCGTGCCCGTGCCGGCGCGGGCGAGCCGCAGGAAGCGCTGGAATCTCAGGATGCCGTCCAGCGTCTTCGGCCCGAAGCCGAAGGCCTCGTGGAAGCGCCGGCGCAACGTGCGCTCGGCGGTGCCGAGCTCCCCGGCCAGCCAGCGGACGGTCTGGCCGCCCGTCGGGGCGCCGGTCCGCAGCAGGCCGAACGCCGCCCTCATCCGCGGGTCGGCCGGCCCGGTCGCCGCCGCCCGCGGGGCGAGTGCCGTCTCGATCGCCTCGACGAGCGCCGGCAGGCCGCGCGTCTCGCCGGCGGCCTCGGCGATGCGTCGCGCCTGCGCGCCCCAGAACGCCTCCAGCGGCACCCGCCGGTCGACGAGCTCGCAGGCCGGCACGCCGAGCCAGGAGGCGGCCGCCCCCGCACGGAAGCGCAGGCCTACCACCGTCGAGCCCGGGCGAGGCATCTCGCGCTGCGGGCCGCGGTCGGGGCCCGCGATCCGCAGCGTGCCTTCGAACCACTGAAGATCGACGCAGCCGTCCGGCACGACGAGGATGGGCCTGCCGGCCGGGGCGGCCGGCAGGCGATGGACCCACACGCGGGCGAAGTGGCCGCGAAGGCACGGGACCGCCGCCCGCTCGCGATAGCGGCCGAGTGTCTGCGCGAGTGCGGCGCGGTTCTCGTCGGACGTCACGGGCACGGGGCCTCGCAGGGGGTTACCGCCAAAGGGCGCGCCGACGGCCCGGTTCCGGGGCGCCGCTCGGCCATGGTAGCATCCCGCGTATCGGAAAGAGCGAGGGAGAGGCGACGATGCTGAGCGTTCTCATTCCCGTCGAAGACTGCGAGATGCTGCCCGCCGTGCTCGGCACGGGGATGCGGTTCGCGCGGCGCTACGGCGCCTATGTCGAAGGCGCCTGGCTGCGCCCGGACCCGACGGCGGCGGCCTTCCAGACCGACATGGGGGCGGCCCCGGTGGTGCTCCCCGACCTGGAGCGCGAGACGTGGGAGGCGGTCGCGAAGACCCGCGACGCATTCCGCGAGGCGCTTGCGGCCCATGGTCTCGGCGGCCCCGGTCCCGGCCCCGAGCTTGGCCGGCCTGGCATGCCGGCGTCCAATTTCCGGTCCGATGCGGCGGCCGGCGACGCCGACCTCGCCCGCTACGCCCGGCTGTTCGACGTCGCCGTGCTCGGCCAGCCCGACCCGCGGGCGGCGGCGCCGCGGCGCTCCACCTTCGAGACCGTCCTGTTCGAGAGCGGGCGGCCGGTCCTGCTGGCGCCGCCGGTCGCGCCCGAGACGATCGGCGATACGGTCGTCGTCGCCTGGAACGGCAGTACCGAGACGGCGCGTACCCTCGCCTTCGCCCGGCCGCTGCTGCAGGACGCCCGGCGCATCGTCATCCTGTCGGTCGAGGGCGGAATGGTCGACGGGCCCGAGGGCACGGACGTGGTCCGCGCGCTGCGCCGCGTCGGGCTGAACGCGGAGGCCCGCCACGTCGCCGGGGACGGCGACACCGGGCGGTCGATCCTGCGCGAATGCCGCACGCTCGGCGCCGACCTGCTGATCAAGGGCGCCTACACCCAGAGCCGGCTGCGCCAGATGATCTTCGGCGGCGCCACCAGCCTGATCATCCAGATGGCGCATCTGCCGGTGCTGATGGCCCATTGAGCGCGCCCGGCGCGCGGGTCTATCGAATGAGCGCCTCCGGCGCTCGGGTCTACTGATGAGCGCCTCCGGCGCTCGGGTCACCGGCCCGCCGCGAGACGCACGGCCGATCGGGACGAAGGCGTCTCCCGTCAGCCCAGGTCGGGCCAGTCGAAGCGGTAGTCCCGCCGCCCGAGGCCGGCGCGCACGGGCTTGCCGGCGATGTGCAGCACGATCCATTCCTCGCTGCGGACGTGGACCGGGCGCAGCGTCGCCGGATCGACCACCGCTTCGGTCACGGTTTCGCGGGCCACCGCGTCGAGCCGCGCCTCGGCGCCCCGGGCGCCGGCCAGCACCGGGATCAGGCCCGGCGGCAGGCGCGACAGGGCCGCCTCGAGTTCCGGCCCGTCGAGTCGAGCCGTGGCGCGCAGGCGGACGCAGCACGCGAATTCCCGGTCGGGGCCGAGATTCTCCAGCACGGCCGGCCGCATCAGCCGCCGGCCCTCCACCGCGACCGGCATCATGCCGACGCTCGAGCCGCCGGGCGCCGGGCCGAAATCGATCCAGGAGCCGACCCAGGCGTTCCACGGGTCCTCGGCCGCGGCCGCCAGCACGTCGTGCACCGCGGCCGAGCGCATCAGGCCGCGCGCGAGGTCGCGGTCGGCGGGATGGCCGGCGAAGGCGTCGGCCTCGGCCAGCGCCGCCAGCGCATCCGGAAGCCCGGTCACGCCGGCAACGCGGCCGTCGGTACCGATGCGGTAGCCGGGCGGCGCGGCGGCGGCGGCGGCGAACAGCGCGGTGCCCGGACGCATCGGTCCGCCCGCGCCCTCGCCGGCGTCGAGATGCAGGAGTTCCGCCGCCTGCGCCCGGACGTCGAAGCCGCCCTCGGCCGAGGGCGACACCGCCAGCACGTAGCGTGCCCGGGCACGGCGGCCGAGCGACTCGGCTTCCACCGCGACCGGCACCAGTGCCGGCACGGGCCAGGCGAAGGAGAACGGCGTGCGAGCGGCCGGCGCATGGGGTGCTGCGGAGATGGCTACAGGGGTGGACGCCGTCGAGGCCGGCGCGGGAGCCGTCACCGGCGTGACGCGGCTCGGGGCCGTCACGCAGCCGGCGAGCAGCGCCGCCGCGACCGCGGCCATCAACAGGCCGCCCGGCCTGCTTCCCGCCAGCCTGCCTCCCGTCGTTCCGTACGCACCGGTGCTCGCCATGGTCGGTCCAGCCCTCCGCTCTCTCTCGCGTCCAGTGTTGACCCGCGGGAGCCGATCCGGTCAAGCGGCATCGTGCCGGGCCATGGCTTCACACGACGTTCAACTCGCGGATCGGGCGGCCGGCGGCGATACGGTCGTAGCCGAACTCCGCGAGGTCGAGCGTGCGGTAGGCGCCGTGCTCCACCAGTTCGGCGATCGCGCGGCCGGCGGCCGGCGCCTGCTGCAGGCCGTGGCCGCTGAAGCCGTTGGCGAACAGGAGGTTGGAGACCTCGGGATGGGCCCCCAGGATCGCGTTCTGGTCGAAGGTGTTGTACTCGTAGAGCCCGGCCCAGGAACCCGTCAGCTTGATCGCCTCGAAGGCGGGAACGCGCCGGGCCAGCGCGGGCCAGATCGTCTCCTCGAACAGCGCGTGGTCGACCTCCAGCTCGGTCGTGTCCGGGTCGCGCTCGGCCGGCGGCGAGACGCCGCAGATGAACTGCGCGCCCTCGGGGCGGAAATAGACCCCGGTCGGGTCGATTACCAGCGGGCAGTCCGGCAGCGGCGCGCGGCAGTCGAAGACGAAGACCGAGCGCCGCCGGGGCGCCACCGGCAGATCCACTCCCCCCATGGCGGCGAGTGCTCGGGCGTGCGGGCCGGCCGCGTTCACCAGCGTGCCGCAGCCGATCCGGCGGCCGTCGGCGAGCCGGACCTCGGCGACCCGGCCGCCTTCGCGCCCGAGGCCGGCCGCCTCGGCGGTCAGGTACTCCACGCCGAGCGCCCGCGCCTTGCGCTTCAGGCCCTGGAGCAGGCTGTAGCCGTCGAACCATCCCTCGCCGGACAGGCCGAGCGAGCCGGCGGCGATGCCCTTGGTGGACAGCCAGGGATAGCGCCGGGCCAGATCCGCCGGCTCCAGCAGGGCCACGTCCGCCCCGTGCGTGCGCTGGACCGCGTGGTTGGCTTCCAGCACGCCGCGCCCGGCCCCGCTCGCGAGGAACAGGTAGCCGGGTTCCCTGAACGCCAGGTCCGGGCCCTCGCCGTCGACCGCGAGCAGCTCTCCGGCCGCGCGCAGGAAGGAGAGGCCGAAGCGCGACATCGCGATGTTGGCCGGGGTCGAGAACTGCTGGCGGATCGAGCTGGCGGACAGCGCGGAGGACGCCGCCCGGTAGGTCGGGTCCCGCTCGACGACCGCGACCGTTCCGTCGAAACCGGGACTCGCCGCCAGGAAATACGCGACCGCGCTGCCCACGGCGCCGCCGCCGACCACCACCACGTCGTACCGTCCGTCCACGTCCGCCTATCCTCGTTCCGGGAAACGCGTCACCATAAGGGGTGCCGCCCCGCCTGGAAAGAGGGCCGCCTTTCAGTCGCGTGCGGGCGCCGTCCGCGATCGTATTTCGCTCGTAACCATCCTTACAGTGCCGTGTTGTTCGGCTAAACTGCCGACCATAACGAAAGAAGCGACGCGTTCGCTCCGAGGAGGCATCGCATCATGGCCCTCAAGGCCGAGCAGCTCAAAGGCGAGCTGACCGAGAAGATCGTCCGCCAAGTCCGCGACAGGCTCAACCGCGACAAGGCGGACCCGGCGGAGAGGTTCGTCCGCCAGTTCTACGCCAACGTCCCGCCCGACGACATCGTGCAGTCGAGCCCGGACCAGCTCTACGGGGCGGCCCTGTCGATCTGGCAGTTCGGCCAGCAGCGCGAGCCCGACCGGCCGCGCGTGCGCGTCTACACGCCCCGCGTCGAGGAGCAGGGCTGGGCCGCCGGCCACACCGTGGTCGAGATCGTCAACGACGACATGCCGTTCCTGGTCGATTCGGTGACGGCGGAAGTGAACCGGCACAACCTGACGGTCCATCTCGTGATCCACCCGGTCGTGCGCGCCCGGCGCGACGCCCGCGGCGCACTGGTCGAGCTGTACGAACCCCAGGCGGCCCCGGCCGAGGCGCGGGCCGAGAGCTTCATGCATGTCGAGGTCGACGAGGTGTCCTCGCCCGAGGTGCTGGAGGCCCTGCGCGTAGACCTGGAGCGGGTGCTCGGCGACGTGCGCGCGGCGGTCGGGGACTGGCAGGCGATGCGCCGGCGCGCCGAGGCGGTGATCGAGGAGGTGGGGGGGACCGGCGTGCCCGTGCCCCGCGACGAGCTGGACGAAGGCCTCGACTTCCTGCGCTGGCTCAACGACGACAACTTCACCTTCCTCGGATGCCGCTCGTACCGCTTCGAGGACGGCAGCGAGGACGCCTCGCTGGCGGTGGTTCCCGACAGCGGGCTCGGCATCCTGCGCGACGAGAACTACCTGGTCTTCCAGGGCCTGCGGAACTTCCAGGCGCTGCCGCCGGAGGTCCGGCAGTTCATGCGCCAGCCGCGGCTGTTGCTGGTCACGAAGTCGAACCGCAAGTCGACGGTGCACCGGCCGACCCAGATGGACGCCATCTTCGTCAAGGTGTTCGACGAGAATGGCGAGGTCGCGGGCGAGCACCTGTTCGTGGGGCTGTTCACCTCCGTCGCCTATTCGCGCAGCACGCGCGACATCCCGTTCCTGCGCAAGAAGGTGACCCGCGTGCTGCAGCGCGCCGGCTTCGAGCCGCGCTCGCACGACGGCAAGGCGCTGATCCACATCCTCGAGGGCTTCCAGCGCGACGAGCTGTTCCAGATCGGCGACGACGAGCTGTACGAGATCGCGCTCGGCGTGCTGCACCTCCAGGAACGCCAGCGCACCGCGCTGTTCGTGCGCCGCGACCCGTTCGAACGGTTCGTGACCTGCCTGGTCTTCGTGCCGCGCGACCGCTACGACACCGACCTGCGCCGGCGCATCCAGGCCATCCTCGAGACGGCCTTCCGCGGCACCAGCACGACCTTCTACACCCAGCTCGCCGAGAGCGTGCTGGCGCGCGTCCAGTTCCACGTAGAGACGACGCCGGGCGCGATCCCGGACGTCGACCTCGCCGAGCTGGAGGCCCGCCTGATCGAGGCGAGCCGCGCCTGGTCCGACCGGCTGCTGGACGCGCTGGTCGAAGCCCGGGGCGAGGAACAGGGGCTCAGGCTGCACCGGCGCTACACCGGGGCCTTCCCGACCTCGTACCGCGAGAACTTCGGGGCCGAGGTCGCGGTCTTCGACATCGAGCGCATCGAGCAGGCGCTGCACACGCGCACGCTGGGCCTCAACCTCTACCGCCGGATCGAGGCGGGGGACGACGAGCTGCACCTGAAGCTCTACCACGAGGGTGCCGCCGTGCCGCTGTCGGACGCGCTGCCGATGCTCGAGCGCATGGGGCTGAAGGTGCTGTCCGAGGCCGGGCCGTTCGAGATCCGGATCATGGGCCGGCAGGAGCCGGTCTGGATGCACGATTTCGCGATGAGCACGCGCAGCGGCGCCACCGTCGACCTGCGGGAGGTCAAGCAGGCGTTCCAGGACGCTTTCGCGCGCGTGTGGGCCGGCGAAACGGAGAACGACGGCTTCAACCGACTGGTGCTGCTGGCCGGGCTCGGCTGGCGCGAGGTGATGGTGCTGCGCGCCTACGCGAAGTACCTGCGCCAGGCGCGGCTGCAGTTCAGCCAGGACTACCTGGAAGACGCGCTGTCCGCGCATCCCGCGATCACGCGCCAGATCGTGCGCCTGTTCCGGACCCTGCACGATCCCGCCCGGCCGGGCACGGCGGAGGACCGGCGGACCGCGGCGAACGGCATCCTGGTCGAGATCGAGCACCGGCTGGACGCGGTCGCGAACCTGGACGAGGACCGCATCCTGCGCCGCTTCCTCAACCTCGTCCGCTCGACCCTGCGCACCAATTTCTTCCAGACGCAGCCCGACGGCATGCCCAAGCCCCATCTGGCGCTCAAGCTCGACAGCCGGTCGATCGACGACCTGCCGCTGCCGCGGCCCTGGGTCGAGATGTTCGTCTACAGCCCGCGGGTCGAGGGCGTGCACCTGCGCGGCGGCAAGGTCGCGCGCGGCGGCATCCGCTGGTCCGACCGGCGCGAGGATTTCCGGACCGAGATCCTCGGCCTGATGAAGGCGCAGACCGTCAAGAACGCGGTGATCGTGCCGGTCGGGGCCAAGGGCGGCTTCGTCGTCAAGCGGCCGCCGGCACCGTCGCTGGGCCGCGACGCCTGGCTCGCCGAGGGGATCGAGTGCTACCGCACCTTCATCCGCGGCCTGCTCGACGTCACCGACACGCTCGGGCGCGACGGCGAGGTGATCGTGCCGCCGGACGTCGTCCGGCTCGACGGCGACGACCCCTATCTGGTCGTCGCGGCGGACAAGGGCACCGCGACCTTCTCCGACATCGCCAACGGCATCGCCATCGACTACGGCTTCTGGCTCGGGGACGCCTTCGCGTCCGGGGGCTCGCAGGGCTACGACCACAAGAAGATGGGCATCACCGCCCGCGGCGCCTGGGAATCGGTCAAGCGCCACTTCCGCGAACTGGGCACCGACATCCAGACGCAGGACTTCACGGTCGTCGGCGTCGGCGACATGTCGGGCGACGTGTTCGGCAACGGCATGCTTCTGTCGCGTCACATCCGGCTGGTCGGCGCGTTCAATCACCTGCACATATTCTGCGATCCGGACCCCGATCCCGAACGGAGCTGGGAGGAGAGGCAGCGCCTGTTCGACCTGCCCCGCTCGACCTGGGCCGACTACGACGCGCAGGCGCTTTCGCCGGGGGCCCGCATCTACGAGCGCGCGGCCAAGTCGATCGAGCTGACGCCCCAGATCCGGGCGCGCTTCGGCATCGCGCGCGAGCGCGTGACGCCGGCCGAGCTGGTCCAGGCGATGCTGAAGGCGGAGACCGACCTGCTGTGGTTCGGCGGCATCGGCACCTACGTGAAGTGCTCCGACGAGAGCCACGCGGAAGTCGGCGACAAGACCAACGACGGGCTCCGGGTCGATGCCGACGAGCTTCACGCCCGCGTCGTCGGCGAGGGGGCCAACCTCGCGATGACCCAGCGCGCGCGCATCGAGGCGGCCGGCCGGGGCGTCAAGCTGAACACGGACGCAATCGACAACTCCGCCGGCGTTGACACCTCCGACCACGAGGTGAACATCAAGATCGTGCTCGGCGACGTGGTCGGGCGCGGCGACATGACCCTCAAGCAGCGCGACCGCCTGCTCGTCGACATGACCGACGAGGTGGCGGCCCTGGTGCTCGCCGACAACTACCTCCAGACCCAGGCGCTCAGCCTCACCGAGGTCGCGGCCCCGGACCTGCTGGAGAACCAGGCCCGCTTCATGCGCGCATTGGAGAAGGCGGGCGACCTGGACCGCGCGATCGAGGCGCTGCCGGGCGACGAGGAGATCGGCACCCGCATGGCCGCGCGCGCCGGCCTGACCCGGCCGGAAACGGCCGTGCTGCTGGCCTACGGCAAGATCGCGCTGTACCGGGACGTGCTCGCCTCCAACCTGCCGGACGATCCCGGGCTGACCGGGGACCTGCTGGCCTATTTCCCCGGCCCGCTGCGCGAGGGCTTCGCCGAGGCGGTGGCCCGCCACCGGCTGCGGCGCGAGATCGTCGCGACGGCGGTGACCAACAGCCTGGTGAACCGCTGCGGACCGACCTTCGTCATGGAGACGATGGAGAAGACGGGGATGGGGCCGAGCGACGTCGCGCGCGCCTATCTGGCGGTGCGCGAGGCGTTCGGCCTGCGACGGCTGTGGCAGGAGATCCAGGGCCTCGACAACCTCGTGCCCACGGCCTGCCAGTACGAAATGCTGGCCGAGACGCAGCGCCTGATCTACCGCGCGGTCTCCTGGCTGCTGGTCAATGTCGAGCCGCAGCCCCTCGATCTGCTGGCGACGCGCGAAGCCTTCGGGCCCGGAGTGACGGAGCTGTCGGAGAGCATCGAGGCGGTGCTGTGCGAGGACGACCGCCAGCGCCTGTCGGACCGGGCGGCACCCTGGATCGACGCCGGTGCGCCGGCCGGCCTGGCATCGCGGGTCGCGGCGCTGCCCCTCATGGGGGCGGCGCTCGAGGTGACGCGCATCGCCTCGCAGCTCGGCCGCTCCGTTCCGGAGGTCGCGACCGTCCACTACGCGCTCGGCCACCGCTTCGGGCTCGAATGGCTGCGCAGCCAGGCATACACCATCCGCACCGACACCCACTGGCAGCGCCAGGCGGTCGGCGCGATCGTCGACGACCTGTTCGCGCTCCAGGGCAGCCTGAGCGTCAAGGTGCTGTCGTCCTCGGCGGCGGCCGTGCCCGGCGAGGGCGACCGCCTGATCGACGACTGGATCGCCGCCCGCCCGGGACCGGTGGAGCGGATCGTCCAACTCCTGGGCGAGCTGCGGGCCCAGCCGGTGGTCGACCTCGCGATGCTCGCGGTGGCCAACCGGCAGCTCAGGGGCCTGGTGGCGGGGTAGGGACACGCCCTACCTCTGCTACCGGCTCCCTCAACCGCCATGCAGGAGGCCGGCGATCAGCCCGGCCGCCTCGGTTGCCCCGGTGGCCGGGACCGGCGGGCGGGGCGGGGCGGCCCACAACGCATCGAGCGCCGCCAGCACGTCGCCGGCCTCCAGTGCTGCCCGCGGGATCTCGGCCGCGCGGGCATTGGCGTGCAGCCAGTCCAATAGCCACGGCTCCTCCGGCCAGTCGCCGCGGCGCAGATAGAGGAAAGGGACGCCGTGAATGGCAGCGCCGGCCACGCTGCCGTAGCCGGGCTTGCCGATGAAGGCGTCGAGCGAGGCGAGCACGTCCTCGAAGGGCAGGCCGAGGGCGGACAGGTCGTGCACCCGCGTCCCGGTGCCCGCCCCGGCCGGCACCAGGAACCGTACGCCCTCGATCGCCGGCCAGGACGCCGCAGGCGGCGCGTCGCCCATGCCGCCGAGGGCCGCCAGCACCAGCCTTTCACCCGGGGTCATGCCGAGTCGCGCCGCGATCGCGTCCCGCCGGCACGTGCCGCGCCGGCCGATCGGCCCGGTATCGGCGATGCGCCGGGCGCCGGCGAACGGCATCGAGGGGGCGGGGCGCAGCACCAGGTCGGCCCGGGCGTAGCAGGCGTGCAGCCGCCGCGCCGTCTCGAGCATGTCCGCGTCGCCGGGAAACAGGCCGGCCAGGATGTCGCCCCAGGTCAGCGTCGCCATCAACGCCACCGGGACGCCCGCTTCCCGTGCGCCCGCGACCGCGGCCGCCGAGGCGTTCGAGAGCACCAGGCCGGCGCCCGTGCGCCGAAGCAGCGCCGCCTCGGCGGCCACGACGGCATCCCAGCGTGCCGCCAGTTTCCCGTAAGCCGCACGCGTCGCCGGCAGGTCCAGCTCGGTCGCCGAGCGCAGGACGACGCCGAAATCGTCGTCGGGCACGATCAGGTCGAAGGGAGGGGCTATCACCTCCTCGATGCGCCGGCGCGGAATGGCGCTGCGCACGGACAGGGACAGGCCGGGCAGCAGGCGGCGCAGTCCGGCCACCGCCGCCCCGGTCTGGACCGCGTGGCCGAAGCCGTTGGCGGTGATCGCGGCGTGGAGGCGCACGGGGCGCCGGGACAGGATCGGTTCCAAGACGGCTTCTTCGCATTGGGCGGGAGACGCGGATCGCATACCGTAGCGTCGTGCGCGATGTCGAGCGGATGCCGCCGCGACCGGGCTGCACCACGAGGAGGAACGCGATGACGGGGACGCTCTCGATCGTCCGGCGGCTGATCCCGGAATGGGGCACGACCTACGGCCCGGCCGGCGAGGGACCGTTTCCGGCGGTGATGGTCCTCCATGGCTCGGAGGGAGGATGGTCGGGCTGGAGCCACCGCAACGCGGTCCTTCTCGCGGCCCACGGGTTCCTGGCTTTCCCTTTCCCTTACGCCCGGAAGGGCAACGCGTGGAACGCCTGCGACATCGTCGACGTCCCCCTCGACCGCAGAGGTCCATATATACGACGGCGAGGACCACAGCCTCGGCAGCCACGCCGAGAACGAACTTCACGGACACCTGATCCCGTTCCTCGCGAGGCATCTCGTCGCATGACATGCCGCGCGCGCATCTGCGTGCGACGGACATGACATAATGCGTACGCAATTGCGTGAGACGGAGGAGATGATGCCGAAGATCCTGACCGTGCTGACGGACGACTACGCGGACTGGGAATGCGGGCTGCTGCACGGCAGCGGCCGTTCCTATCTCGGGCTGGAGATCGAGACGGCCTCGCCCGGCGGGCGGGCGGTGCGCTCGATGGGCGGCCTGCTGACCACGACGGACCGGGACCTCGCCGGGGCGACGCCGGACGGGTTCGACGCGCTCGTGGTCTGCGGCGGCATGATCTGGACGACGCCCGCGGCTCCCGACCTGTCCGACCTCCTGAAGGCGGCGCTGGGCGCCGGGCGGACGGTCGCCTGCATCTGCGGAGCCACGCTTGCGCTCGCCCGGGCCGGGCTGCTGGACGACCGGCGCCATACCAGCAACTCCGCCGATTTCCTGCGCACGAACGCCCCCGCCTATGCCGGGCAGGCCCTCTACGATCCGGGGCCGCGGGCGGTCAGCGACCGGGGGGTCGTCACCGCAGCCGGCACGGCGCCGGTATCCTTCGCGGTCGAGGTGTTCCGGGCGGTCCTTCCCGACCGCCAGGAGGAGACGGCGGCGTTCGCGGCCATGCTCGGCGGCGAGCACCGCCCGCCCGCCTGAGCGAGCCCATGGACGGCCGGGTCGGGTTTCGTCCCGGCGGCTCCACCGGCCCGCAGGCGCTGCGGCTGGTCCTGGAGGAGCGGTGCCGGGACCGGCCGGTACGCCTCGGGGTCTTGCGCAACAATCCCGCCCGCCGGTTCTACGAGCGGTTCGGTTTCGCCGCGACCGGCGAGGACGGCATCAAGATCCTGATGTGCCGGCCAGGCGGCCGGCCATGCGGAAGGTGAAGCGCGTCTCCTCGGGCGAGGAGGCGACTTCCAGCGTGCCTTCATGGGCGCGGGCGATCTCCGAGGCGATGTAGAGGCCGAGGCCAAGCCCTTGCTGCCCGGGCTTGACGGAGGCGCGCGAGAACGGCTGGAACAGATGGTCGACGGTGTCGAGCGGGATCGGCTCGCCGGGATTGGCGACCGAGAGCTCGAGCCCGCCATCGGCGCTGCGCGCCCGGACCCTGACCGGAGCGGTGGCATCGCCGTGGACCAGCGCGTTGGCCAGCAGGTTCGAGAACAGCTGGGCGATCCGCGCGCGGTCGCAATGGACCGGCCGGTCCAGGACGATGTCGCACAGGATTGCGCGGTCCGGCCAAGCCGCCCGCAGTTCGGCGACGACCTGCTCCAGCGCCGCCGTCAGGTCGGCATCGAGGGTGCGGCTCATGGGAAGGCCGCCGCCCAGCCGGCCGCGGGCGAAGTCCAGGACGTTGTCGATCAGCCCCGCCATGCGCGCGGCGCTGTTCTGGATCAGCGTCGCCACCTGCGCCGCCCTGTCGGCCAGCGGCATCCTGAGCAGCAGCTTCGCACCCGCATCGATCGAGGCCAGCGGGTTGCGCAGGTCATGGCCCAGGATCGCGATGAACTGCTCGCGCAGCTCGGCGCTCTGGCGTTCGTCCAGAAGGGCCTTCTCGCTGAGCGTCAGGCGTTCCTGGGCATCGAGATGGAAGCCGATCAGGTCGGCGAACAGCTTGAACATGCCGACCGTCTCCGGCGTCTCGAGGCGGGCCGGCCGTGGATCGATCGCGCACAAGGTCCCGAAGAACCGGCCGTCCGGCCGGTATATCGGCATCGAGACGTAGCTCTGGAAACCGTATTGCCGGGGCGTCGGGTGCCGGCAGAACACCTCGTCCTCGGCCACGTGGTCGATGACGACGTGGCCGCCGCTCGCGCGGATCTCGTTGCAGATGGTGGTCGCCACCTCGAGTTCGCCGCCGGGCTGGAGGCCGAACGCGATCTCGTCGCGCACGGCGCAGGCGACCCAGCGCTCCTCCGTCACCCGCGCCACGGCCGCGAAGCCGAGGCCGGTGGTCCGGCATACGACCTCCAGGATCGTGGGAACGACGTCGATCCTGGCCACCAAGGCCACATCGTCGGCAATGCTGCTCTTCACGGCGCTACTACTCTCCACGGCGGCTCCTCGCCCGCAACGGTGGACGACATGCCCCGATATGGTGACGGGGCCGGCGCGACGTCATTCCCTGCGGCAGCCTGCCGCCGTCCCTCAGCCGTCGCTGCCGGGCAGCCACCGCTCGACGAAATACAGCACCGTCAGGATCAGGACCGCGAAGGCGAGGGCGACGATGCCGATCCAGTACTGGCCGGCGCCGGCCGCGATGCCGATCGCCCCGCACATCCAGATGTTCGCGGCGGTCGTCACGCCTTTCACGTCGCCGCGCGTCACGAAGATCACGCCGGCGCAGATGAAGCCGATCGCCTGGGCGAGGCCCTGGACCACGCGGAGCGGGTCGGTCTCGCGATGGCCCATGGCCAGCAGCGCCTCGAACAGTTCCAGCGTCACCAGCGTCGTCGTCGCGGCGCTGACCGAGACCAGCATGTGCGTGCGCAGGCCGGCCGGCTTGCGGCGCAGTTCGCGGTCGAGGCCCAGGACCAGGCCGAAGGCAGCCGCCATGGCGAGGCGGAGGACGATTTCCTCCAGCGGCGTGTAGGTCGAGAACTGAAACTCCTCCACGTGCCCTTCTCCGGGGTTTGACTCCGGCCGGCTGCGGGCGCATGACGGTGGGATGCGGCGACGGTTCCGGCACGAGAGACGAACGGCGGGCGGGTGGCTCGGGTTCCTGGCTGCGGTCGCGTGGCTCAGCCTCGTGCTCAACCTGCCGAACTGGCCGCCCTACTGGTTCGGAGCCAACCACGCGCGCCTGGCGCCGGAGGCGGTGGGGCTGCTTGCCGTCCTGGCGCTCGCGGCCGTCCTCGGCCGGTCGCCGGGCCGCGCCTGGGCCTGGGCCGTCGCCGTCCCGCTCTTCGTGCTGGTGCTGCTGCGCCTGGGCGACCTGGCGGCGAACCTGATGCTCGGCCGCCCCGTCAACCTCGCGCTCGACCTGCCGCTGCTGCCCTCGATCCTGGAAGTGATCGTCGCCTCGGCGTCGTGGACGGAACTGGCGGTCGCGGCGGTCCTGGTCCCGGTCGGGCTGGCGGCGATCCTGGCGCTCAACCGCGCCGCGGCCGGCGCGCTCGCCACGACCGCCCGGCATCGCAGTGCCCCGCTGCTGGCAGGCTCCCTGATGGTCGGGGCGGCCGGCGCATTCGGGCTCGGCGTCTTCCCGCCGCCGTCCTGGAGCGCCACCGCGCTCGCGGCGAACCAGGTCCGCGCCGCGGCCGAGACGGCGGCGCTCTTGGAGGAACATCGGCGGCGCATCGCTGCCGATCCCCTGGCCGGCGACGGCGGGACGGCCGGCCTGCTCGGCGGCCTCGGCGGACGGGACGTGACGGTGGTCTTCGTCGAATCCTACGGCGAGGTGGCCCTGGACGACCCGGACATCTCGCGCACGATCCTGCCGCTGCTGGACGGGGCGGGGCGCCGCCTGGAAGCGGCCGGCGTCGATCTGCGCAGCGGCATGCTCGTCTCGCCGGTCCGCGGAGGGCAGTCCTGGCTCGCCCACGGCACGCTGCTGACGGGCCTGCGGCTGTCCAGCCAGCCCCTCTACGCCATGGCGCTCGCGGCCCGCAGGACCACGCTCGCCCATCTGTTCGACCGGGCGGGCTACGAGACCGCCGCGGTGGCGCCGGCGATCCGGCGGGCCTGGCCCGAAGGCGTGGTGCTCGGCTTCGGGCACATCCTCGACGCCGACCGCCTCGGCTATGCCGGCCCGAACTACGGCTGGGCCGGCATCCCCGACCAGTACACGCTCTCGGCGCTGGGCCGGGTGCTGCCGGCCGGCCGGCCGGTCTTCGCGCAGGTGGTGCTGGTCAGCAGCCACGGGCCGTGGCGTCCGGTTCCGCCGATGGTCGCGGACTGGGACCGGATCGCCGGGGGCGAGATCTACCGCGTCGCGGCGCAACGCCCCGCCGGGGCGGACATACGGGAGGACTATGCGACGGCGCTGGGCTACAGCCTGGCTTCGGTCTTCGAGTGGATCGAGCGGCGCGTCGAGGACGGCGGCCTCGTCATCGTGCTCGGCGACCACCAGCCGGCACCGCTGGTCGCCGGGCCGGACGCCTCCTACGCGGTGCCGGTCCACGTCGCGAGCCGCAGCGCCGACCTGGTCGAGGCCTTCGCGGGCTGGGGCTTCGTGCCGGGCCCGCGGCCGGGCGGCGAGCCGCTGCCGATGGAGGCGTTCCGCGACCGTTTCGTCGAGACGTTCAGCCGGCCGTGAGGAGACGTGCGTAGACGTCGCCGCTGCCGGCGTCGGCGGGCAGCCCGGCGAGCCGGGCGGCGAGTTCCTCCGCCCCCGTCCAGCCCGGCAGCGCGAAGCGGAAGCTCTCGCCGAAGACGACCTGGAACTCCCAGCGGCCGAGCCGGGCCAGCCGGTCCAGGCAGGCCAGGGCACCGCCCATGGTAGCCGGCACGAATTCGAAGGACAGGCAGGGGATCGGCGCCGAGAGCCCGTCCAGCACCGCTGCCTCGAAGCCCTCGACGTCGATCTTGCAGAAGGCGGGCACGCCATGGCGCGCGACCAGCGCGTCCAGGGTCGTGACCGGAACGGTGACCGCCTCCTCCCAGCGTTGCCCGCGGAAGGAGGGCGCGCGGGCGACGCGCGCCGCCCAGTCCGCCGACAGCGTCGAGAGCGTCGGCGCCCGGCGGTTGACGTGCAGCACGGCGGTCCCGCTTTCGGGGCCCGCGGCTTGCGCCAGCAGCACGACCCCCGGATCGCGGCCGTACAGTACGCGCAACGCCCGCGCGAAGGCAGGCTGCGGTTCCAGGGCGACGACCCGCGCGCCCAGCGCCCGGAACGCCGAGACCCGGTCGCCGAGATGGGCGCCGACGTCGAAGCACAGGTCCCCCGGCCCGGCGAACTGCCGGTAGAAGGCGATCTGGCGGCGGCGCTTCAGGGGATTGAGGCGGTACATCGCGATCGACCGCGCGAAGCCGGCCAGCGCGGCGATCCGGGATGCCGGGCCGGTCACGTGCCGTTCCCGATCAGGTTGACGCAGCCGATGCGCCAGGCGGGCGGGCCGTCCGCCGCGTCCAGGCGGTCGATGCGCGTTAGGGAGAGCGGCACCACCTCGAAGGACAGGGCGCGCTCGGGCGCCATGCCCAGGGCATGGGCCAGCGCGGCCCGGACCGGTCCGGCATGGCAGACCGCGACGACGTCGCGGCCGGCGTGCCGGCGCGAGCGCCGCGCGAGCGCTTCGGCCACGCGCGCCGCGAGGTCGAGGAAGCTCTCGCCGCCCGGCGGGCGGGCCGCCGCCGGATCGCGCCAGAACTCGGCCGCCCCGGCGTCGCCGGCGAGGGCGTCGTGGCCGAGGCCCTGCCATGCGCCGAAATGCTGCTCGACCAGTCCGGCCTCGACCTCCGGGACGGGGCCGCGTCCGGCGCCGAGCGCCATCAGCGCCTCGGCCGTGCGCCGGGAGCGGCGCAGCGGCGTCATCAGCCATACCGCCTCGGCCGGCAGCGCCGCGGCGAGCGGGCGCATCGCCGCCGGGTCGATCTCGCAGTCGACGTCGGCCTGCCCGTGGATGATGCCCGGGGGACCGGCCACGGGGGCATGTCGGACCAGCCACCAGCGGGTCACGGCGAGGCTCATTCCAGCAGCCCCGCCAGGACCAGCAGGACCGCGATCTCGGCGACCTGCTGCCCGGCTCCGAGCACGTCGCCGGTACGCCCGCCGATCTGGCGCTCGGCCAGCAGGGCGAGCGCCATGGCCGCGAGCAGGGCCGCCGCGATGGCCGGAAGGGCGGCGGCGCCGAGCGCCAGGCCGGCGAGCGCCGCGCCGAGCGCCAGCGCCGCCACGACCCGGCCGCCCGGCGGCGGGGGCAGCGTCGCCGCGAGACCGTCGGCGCGCGCCGGCGGCAGATAGGCGTAGACCGCCGGCACCACGGCGCGCGACAGCGCGCCGGCGGCGACCAGCGCCGCGACGGCCGCAGCGGGGCCGGGCATGGCGGCCAGCGCTACGACCCGGATCGCCTGGCCGAAGCCCAGCGCCAGCACCCCGTAGGTGCCGACCCGGCTGTCCCTCATGATCGCGAGCTTGGCCGCGCGGTCGCGGCCGCCTCCGAAGCCGTCGGCGACGTCGGCGAGCCCGTCCTCGTGCAGCGCGCCCGTGAGGGCCACCAGCGCCGCGACCGCGACCAGGGCGGCGAGGGGTGCTGGCAGGCCGGCCCAGGCGCACAGGACGAGCGCTACGCCCGCGGCCAGGCCGAGCGCCGCGCCGACCAGCGGGTACCAGGCCAGCGAGCGTGGATGGAGGTCGGGCGGCATCTCGCCCGGCCAACGGATCGGCAGCCGGGTCAGGAAGATCGCCGCCGCCGCGATCTCGTCGAACGGGGCCGGGAGCCGGCGAGGGGGAACGGACTGGTCCATGGTCACCCTGGATGAGGCGCCGACAGGCTTTGACCCACCATCGGATTGCTGCCATTGTCCGGCGCGTCGCGCCCGGGGTGCTCCCGGGAAACGGATGCAAAGCCCTGTGTACCGGTTCGGCGCGCCGCCCGGTACCGGGAATCTTCGGATGCCACCATGTCGAACCCCCATCCCGCCGGCACCCTGGACGAGATCCGCGCCCTGATCCGCGAGCTGCCGGGCCCCGACCTCGAGGCCGGGAGTGCCGCGGCCGAGCGCCAGCGGCAGTTGACCAAGCCGCGAGGCGCGCTCGGCCGTCTCGAGGACGTCGCCGAGTGGATGGCGACCTGGCAGGGGCGCCACCCGCCGGCGCTGCGCCGTCCCCGCGTCTCGGTCTTCGCGGCGAACCACGGCGTCGCGGCGCGCGGCGTCTCGGCCTACCCGCAGAGCGTCACGGCGCAGATGGTGCAGAACTTCATCGCCGGCGGCGCCGCGGTGAACCAGCTCTGCGAACTGGCGGACGCCGACCTGCGCGTCTACGAGATGGACCTGGAGACCCCGACGGGCGACTTCACGGCCGGTCCCGCGATGACCGGGGACGACTGCGCCAAGGCCATGGCGTACGGGATGATGGCGGTCGAGCCCGGCCTCGACCTGCTGTGCCTGGGCGAGATGGGGATCGCCAACACCACCTCGGCGGCCGCCCTCTGCCTTGCGTTGTACGGCGGCGAGCCCGCGGACTGGGTCGGCCCCGGCACCGGCGTCGACGCCGAGGGGATCGCGCGCAAGGCCGCGGCGGTCGGCGAAGGGCTGGCGGCCAACCCGTCGGCGCGTACCGACCCGCTGGAGGCGCTGCGGTGCCTCGGCGGGTTCGAGCTGGCCGCGATCGCGGGAGCCGTGCTCGCCGCGCGCATGGCGCGCACGCCGGTGCTGCTCGACGGCTATGCGTGCACCGCGGCGGCGGCCGTGCTCCACCGGCTGGACCGCCGCGCCCTCGACCACTGCCTGGTCGCCCACCGTTCGGCCGAGCCGGCGCACCGCCGCCTGCTGGAGACGATCGGCAAGGAGCCGCTGCTCGACCTCGGCATGCGACTCGGCGAGGCTTCGGGAGCGGCGCTCGCCATCAACCTCGTGAAGGCCGCGGTCGCCTGCCATGGCGGCATGGCGACCTTCGACGAGGCGGGGGTCAGCGGGCCGTCCGACCGGTAGACGCCCTAGGGGCATCTCCCTCCTCCCGAATCGTCACTCGACAGATCGTTGACGACTCCTGTACGGAATCAGCAACGAAAATTCCACGAACGGAAATGGCGAGGGGGGAGGGATGAAGGGGACACAGGGTATCCTGGTGGCCGCCGTGCTGGCGGCGTCGGCTCAGGGCGCGCAGGCCGAGACGCCGCTCGAGCGCGGGGCCTATCTGATGAATTCGATCGTCGCCTGCGGCAACTGCCACACGCCGCAGGGGCCGGAAGGGCCGCTGCCGGGCCGGGAACTCGCGGGCGGGACGCCGTTCGACGAGGTGCCGTTCACCGCCTACGCATCCAACGTGACGCCCGACCGCGCGACCGGGATCGGCGAATGGACGGACGAGCAGATCGGCACCGCCATCCGCGAAGGGCGACGGCCGGACGGCAGCCTGATCGGCCCGCCGATGCCGGTGCCGTTCTACCGCGCCATGTCCGACGGCGACCTCGCGGCGATCACCGCCTATCTGCGCTCGGTCCCGCCGGTGTCGAACGAGGTGCCGCCGTCGGAATACCGCATCCCGCTGCCGGCATCCTACGGGCCGCCGGTCGGCGGCGTGCCCGACGTGCCGAGAGACGACCGGCTGCGCTACGGCGCCTACCTGGCCTCGATCGGCCACTGCCTGGAATGCCACACTCCCATGACCCCCGAAGGGCCGGACCACGCCCGCGCGGGGGCGGGCGGCATGGCGTTCAACGGGCCCTGGGGCGTCTCCGTCTCCGCGAACATCACGCAAGACCCCGTCACCGGCCTCGGCACCTGGACCGACGAGGAGATCAAGACGGCGATCACGCGCGGCATGCGCCCGGACGGCACGCGGCTGATGCCGCCGATGGGTTTCGGCTACTACGCCAACATGACGGACGACGACCTCGACGCGCTCGTCGCCTGGGTACGCACCCTCGCCCCCGTCCGCCACGCGGTCCGGTGACCTGAAGACAGTCGATCGACGAGGCCGGCCCCGCGCGGGGCCGGCCTTTTTTGTGGAATTGACAAAGCTTCCGGTGCTGCCGAATAGTTTCTTTCAAACGCGACGATCTGGAAAGATCGTTTCCCCGGCAACGGTCCCGGGTGCTTGGCGGCGATGCACGCAAAGGCAGGGAGAAGCGAATGAGCGAACCTACTCTCACGGGCGGCGGCGCGCCGCTCGGGCAGGCGGGGCGGCCGGCCTCGGCCGGCGTCACCTACAACCCCGTCGACGGCAGCTACTTCGAGAAGCGCGGCCTGCGCCGCTACGCGGGGGTCTGGTCGTTGTGGGCGCTGGGCGTCGGCGCGGTGATCTCCGGCCATTTCTCGGGCTGGAACCTGGGCCTCGCCTCCGGCGGATTCGGCGGCATGATGATCGCCACCGCCCTGATCATGGTGATGTATCTGGGCCTGTGCTTCAGCATCGCGGAGATGTCGCCCGCCCTGCCGCACACCGGCGGCGCCTATTCGTTCTCGCGTACGGCGATGGGCCCTTGGGGCGGCTTCGTGACCGGCCTTGCCGAGAACATGGAGTTCATCCTGACGCCGGCCGTCATCGTGTTCTTCATCGGCTCCTACCTCGGCAGCATCTTCGAGACGGGGGCGGCCTTCCAGCCGGTCTGGTGGATCGGCGGCTACGCGATCTTCGTGGCCCTGAACCTGGTCGGCGTCGACATGTCGTTCCGGGTGTCGCTGGTGGTGACGCTGGCCGCGCTCGCGGTGCTGGCGGTGTTCTGGATCAGCGCGATCCCGGCCTTCGACTTCGCGCGCTGGTCGCTCAACGTCGGGGTCGACGCGACCGGGGCCGCGGTCGAGCTGCCCGAGGGCGGCGGGCCGTTCCTGCCCTTCGGCATCGCGGGCGCGCTGGCGGCGATGCCCTTCGCGGTGTGGCTGTTCCTCGCGATCGAGCAGTTGCCGCTCGCGGCGGAGGAATCGGTCGACCCCAAGCGCGACATGCCCAAGGGCCTGATCCTCGGCATCTTCACGCTGATCTTCTCGGCCTTCATGATCCTGTTCCTGAACACCGGCATCCCGAACGGCACCTTCGCGCTCGGCCGGTCCGGCGAGCCGCTGCTGGACGGGTTCAAGGCGCTCTACGGCGAGGGGACGGCGAAGGTGCTGGCCCTGATCGCGGTGATCGGGCTGATCGCGAGCTTCCACACCATCATCTTCGCCTATGGCCGGCAGATCTACTCGCTGTCGCGCGCCGGCTACTTCCCGACCTGGCTGTCGGTCACCCACGGCACGCGCAAGACGCCCCACGTGGCGTTGCTCGCCGGCGCGCTGGTCGGCCTCGCGGTGCTGGTGGTCGTGTGGTTCGCCACCGGCCAGGAGGCGGGCGCCGCCTTCATCGGCGGGACCCTGCTCAACATGGCGGTGTTCGGCGCCATGATCTCCTACATCATGCAGGCCCTCGCCTTCGTCCGCCTGCGGGCGAAGCTGCCCCACATCCAGCGGCCCTACCGCAGCCCGCTGGGCGTCCCGGGCGCGGTGCTGACCATGGTGATCGCCGCCGTGACGATCTACTTCCAGCTCCTCGACCCGGTGTACCGGGCGGGCGTGCTGGGCGCCATGATATGGTTCGGCCTGGGCCTGGCCTATTTCGCGGCGGTCGGCCGCCACAAGCTGGTCCTGTCGCCGGAGGAGGAGTTCGCGATGAGCGGCGGCCGGCACGGCGAGCCGCACTGAGCGCGACGGAGGAAACGAATGCAGCCGAGGGACGTCCGAACCGCCGAGGACGCCCGCCGCATCGTCGAGGAGCGCGGCCTGGACCATGTCCGGGTCGCGGTCTTCGACATCGACGGGATCATGCGCGGCAAGTACATGGCGCGGGAGAAATTCCTCTCCGCGCTGGAGGCCGGCTTCGGCTTCTGCGACGTCGTGCTGGGCTGGGACAGCAACGACCAGCTCTACGACAACACCAAGTTCACCGGCTGGCATACCGCCTATCCCGACGCCCCGGTGCGCATCCTGCCCGAGAGCTGCCGCGAGATCCCGTTCGAGGACGGCATGCTGCTGTTCCTGGGCGAGTTCGCGGAGCGCGGAGAGGAGGTCTGCCCGCGCGGGGTGCTGCGCCGCGTGCTGGAGCGCGCCGGGCGCCTCGGCTACGACGTGAACGCGGCGGCCGAGTTCGAGTTCTTCCTGTTCGAGGAGACGCCGCACTCCGTGCGCGAGAAGAACTTCCGCAATCTCGTCAACGTGACGCCGGGCTTCTTCGGCTACTCGATGCTGCGCAGCTCGGTCCATGCGGAGTTCTACCGCGAGCTGCTGGACACCGCGCGGCGCATGGACTTCCCGATCGAGGGCCTTCATACCGAGACCGGCCCCGGCGTGCTGGAGGCGGCGATCGGCGTCGACGGGGCGCTTGCCGCGGCCGACAAGGCCGCGCTGTTCAAGACCTATACCAAGGTCCTGGCCCAGCGCCGCGGCTGGATGGCGACCTTCATGGCGAAGTGGTCGCCGGAATGGCCGGGCCAGAGCGGCCACCTGCACGTCTCGCTGAAGGGCCGGGACGGGCGGCCGGGCTTCCACGACCCGGCGGCGGCGCACGGGATCGGCGACCTCATGCGCTGGTTCATCGGCGGCCAGCAGGCGCTGATGCCGGAGCTGCTGTCCATGATCGCCTGCACGGTCAACAGCTACACCCGCCTGATTCCCGGCTTCTGGGCGCCGACCCAGGCGAGCTGGGGCGTGGAGAACCGGACTTGCGCGCTGCGCGCCATCCCGGGTTCGGCCAAGTCGCAACGCGTCGAGTACCGCGTCGCCGCCGCCGACATAAACCCCTATGTCGCGCTGGCCGCCGCGATCGGTTCGGGCCTGTGGGGGATCGAGCACCGGATCGAACCGACGCCGCCGGTGGAGGGCAACGCCTACGAGAAGGAGTTCCCGGACGGCCTCGCCCTGCCGCGCACGCTCGGCGAGGCGGCGGACCGCCTGCGGACATCCGGCGCGGCGCGCGACCTGTTCGGCGACGCCTTCGTCGAGCACTATGCCGCGACCCGCGAATGGGAGGAGCGCGAGCACCGCAAGGCCATCACGGACTGGCAGCTCCAGCGCTATTTCGAAATCATCTGAGGACCCGATGACCCCTGTGCTTGCGACCGTCAGCCCGGTCGACGGCCGTGTCTACGTCGAGCGGCCGCTCGACGGCCCCGCCGCAGTCGAGGAGGCGCTCGCCCGCGCCTCGCGTGCGTTTCGCGACTGGCGGTCGACGCCGCTGGAGCGCCGGCAGGAGCTGCTGTCGCGCGCGGTCGACGCGATGGTGGCGCGCGCCCCGGCCATCGCCGAGGAGCTGACCTGGCAGATGGGCCGGCCGGTCGCCCAGACCCCGGGCGAGATGCGAGGCTTCGAGGAGCGCGCGCGCTTCATGATCGCGGCGGCGCCATCCGCGCTGGCCCCCGTCGAGCCGGCGCCGAAGCCGGGATTCACCCGTTTCGTCCGGCGCGAGCCCGTCGGCGTGGTCGCGGTCGTCGCGCCCTGGAACTATCCCTACCTGACGTCCGTGAACGCGGTGATCCCGGCGCTGGCCGCCGGCAACGCCGTGATCCTGAAGCACTCCCACCAGACGCCGCTGTGCGCGGAGCGCTACGCCGAGGCCTTCGCCGAGGCGGGGCTGCCCGAGGGCGTGTTCCAGTACCTCCACCTGGACCATGCCGACACGGAGCGGCTGGTCGCCGACCCGCGCGTCGGCTTCGTCTGCTTCACCGGTTCGGTCGCGGGCGGGCGGGCGGTGCGCGGCGCGCTGAGCGGTCGCTTCGTCGGCATGGGGCTCGAACTCGGCGGCAAGGACCCCGCCTATGTCCGGGCCGACGCCGACCTCGCGCATGCCGTCGAGAACCTCGTCGACGGCAGCTTCTTCAATTCCGGACAGTCCTGCTGCGGGATCGAGCGCATCTACGTCCACGCCCGGCTCCACGACGCCTTCGTCGATGCCTTCGTCGAGACGACGCGCGGCTACCGGCTCGGCAACCCGCTCGATGCCGGGACCACGCTCGGCCCGATGGTCCGCGCCCAGGCCGCCGACTTCGTGCGCGGCCAAGTCGCCGACGCGCTGCGCGACGGTGCGCGCGCGCTGGTCGACCCGGCGGGCTTCCCGGCGGAGGCGCCGGGCACGCCCTACATGGCGCCGCAGGTGCTGGTCGGCGTCGACCACTCGATGAGGGTGATGCGCGAGGAAAGCTTCGGGCCGGTCGTCGGCATCATGAAGGTCGGCTCCGACGAGGAGGCGGTCGCGCTGATGAACGACAGCGACTACGGGTTGACCGCGTCGGTCTGGACCCGCGACGAGGAGGCGGCGCTCGCGCTCGGCGACCGGATCGAGACCGGCACCGTCTACATGAACCGCTGCGACTACCTCGACCCGGCGCTCGCCTGGACCGGGGTCAAGGACAGCGGCATCGGCTGCACGCTGTCGCCGCTCGGCTACGAGCAGCTGACGCGGCCGAAATCCTTCCACCTCCGCACCACCTCCTGACTCCCATCGGAGCCTCATCCATGACCGCCATCCCGCTCGCGGGCAAATGGAACTACCCCACCACCGTCTGGGCCGGACCCGGCCGCCTCGCCGAGCTGGCGGCGGCGTGCCGCGCGCTCGGCATCGCGCGGCCGCTGCTCGTGACCGACCGCGGGCTGGAAACCGCGCCGATGGTGCGCGCCGCGCTGGGCCACGCCGCCGCCGCCGGCCTGCCGGCCGCGCTGTTCGCCGGGGTCAAGGGCAACCCCGTGTGGTCCAACGTCTCGGACGGGCTGGACGCGTTCCGCGCGCACGCCGCGGACGGGGTCGTGGCGCTGGGCGGGGGCAGCGCGCTGGACGCGGGCAAGGCGGTCGCGTTCATGGCCGGGCAGAGCCGGCCGATCTGGGACTTCGAGGACGTCGGAGACAACTGGACCCTGGCCGACCCGTCGGGGATCGCCCCGGTCGTCGCGGTGCCGACCACGGCCGGCACCGGCTCGGAGGTCGGGCGGGCGGCCGTCATCACCGACGAGGAAACCCACGCCAAGAAGATCATCTTCCATCCCAAGATGATGCCGGGGATCGTGATTTCCGACCCGGAGCTGACCGTCGGCCTGCCGGCGGCGGTCACGGCCGCGACCGGGCTCGACGCCTTCATCCACTGCTTCGAGGCCTATTGCGCGCCGGGGTTCCATCCCATGGCCGACGGCATCGCGCTGGAGGGCATGCGCCTGATCGCGGCATACCTGCCGCGGGCCTGCACGCAGGGCGAGGACATCGAGGCGCGGGCCTTCATGCTGGCCGCCGCGAGCATGGGGGGCACCGCGTTCCAGAAGGGGCTGGGGGCCGTGCACGCGGTCGCCCATGCGGTCGGCGCCCTGTACGACACCCATCATGGGCTGACCAACGCGGTCCTGCTGCCCTACGTGATGCGCCACAACCGCCCGGCGATCGAGGAGCGCATGGTCGTGCTCGGCCGGATGCTGGGCCTCGCCGATGCGTCCTTCGACGGTGTGCTGGCCTGGGTCCTGGACCTGCGCGCCCGGCTCGGCATCCCGCACACGCTGGCCGGTATCGGAGTTCCCGACGGCCGAGCGGCGGAGATCGGCCGGCTGGCCGCGCGCGACCCGTCCGCGGGTGGCAACCCCGTCCCGGTGGACGCGGCGGCGCTGGAGGCCGTGTTCCGCGACGCGGTTGCCGGCCGGCTCGGCTGAGGGACGAGATGGCCGGTCTCAAGTTGCTTATCGTCGACGGCAACACCCGTGCCGTCAACGATGCGCATGTCTCCTTCGGCGGCGGCCGCACGGGGGAGCACTACGCGGCGGTGCTGCGTGCGCTGCGCCCGGACGCCGACTGCACGATCCTGCGCCCCGCCGAAGCCGGCGGGGCGGAGCTGCCGGCGGGGACGGGGCTCGACGCCTTCGACGGCGTCGCCTGGACGGGGTCGGCCCTGAACGTCTACCAGGGCGGTCCGGCGATCGAGCCGCAGATCGCGCTGGCCCGCGCCGTGTTCCGCTCCGGCACGCCGATGTTCGGGAGCTGCTGGGGCCTGCAGGTCGCGACGGTGGCGGCCGGCGGAGAGGTGCGCGCGAACCCGCGCGGGCGGGAGCTGGGCATCGCCCGGCGCATCCGTCCGACCGCGGCCGGCGCCGGGCATCCGATGTTTGCCGGCAAGGAATGGCCGTTCGATGCGATCTGCGTCCATCTCGACGAGGTCGCGGTCGCAGCACCGGGCACGACCGTGCTGGCCTGGAACGCGATCAGCGGGGTCCAGGCGGCCGAGATCGTCCATGACGGCGGGACCTGCTGGGGGGTGCAATACCACCCGGAATACGACTTCAACGAGATCGCGACCGTGATCCTGCGCTACGGCTCCCGGCTGGTCGAGGCCGGGGTGTTCGCCGACCGCGCGACGCTGGACCGCTTCGTCGTCGACCTGCGGGCGCTCGAGGCCGATCCCGGCCGCCGGGACCTCGCCTGGCTGTACGGCTTCGGTCCCGACGTGCTGGAGCCGGCCCTGCGCCGGGCCGAGATCGCGAACTGGCTCGACCGTGTCGTCGCTCCCCGCGCCGCCGCGAGGGGCAGGGGCTGAGAAGGCCGCTGGCGACATCCGGGCTTGCGCCGGTCCCCCCTTCCGATCACAAGGAAGCGGCTATTGGGGGGCGGACATGGAAACTGGCGTGCGCCGGCGGGCGATCCTGGGCTGGTGCTTCTACGATTGGGCGGCGTCGGCCTACAACACCGTGATCGGCACCTTCGTGTTCAGCGTCTATTTCGCGCGCGGGGTCGCCGAGAACGAGGTCGCGGGCACGGCCGACTGGGCCCGCGCGCTCGCCGTCTCCGGCATCGCGGTGGCACTGCTGTCGCCGGTGCTGGGCGCCATCGCCGACCGGGGCGGACGGCGCAAGCCCTGGCTGGCGCTCTTCACGCTGCTGACCGTCGTCTTCTCCGCGGCGCTGTGGTGGGTCCGGCCCGACCCGGACTACGTGCTGTACGCGCTCCTGACGGTGGCGCTCGGCAACGTCGCGTTCGAACTCGCCAACGTCTTCTACAACGCGATGCTGCCCGACGTGGCGCCACCCGGCCATGTCGGCCGGGTGTCGGGCTGGGGCTGGGGGCTCGGCTATGTCGGCGGGCTGGCGGCGCTTGTCGCGTGCCTGTTCGGGCTGGTCCAGGCCGAGGCGCCGCTGTTCGGGCTGCTGGACGCGGAGGAGCAGGAGCCGGTGCGCGCCACTGCGCTGCTGGTCGCGGCCTGGGTCGCGGTGTTCTCGCTGCCCCTGTTCGTGCTGACCCCCGACCGGGCGTCGACCGGCGTTCCGGCCGCGCGCGCGGTGCGCGAGGGGCTGCGCGTGCTGGCCGCGACGCTCCGATCGGTCCGCCGGCTCGGCAATCTCCTGCGCTATCTGATAGCAAGCGCCGTCTACCGCGACGGGCTCAACACCCTGTTCGCCTTCGGCGGCATCTTCGCCGCCGGCACCTTCGGCATGAGCTTCGACGAGATCGTCGTCTTCGCGATCGCGCTGAACGTGACCGCAGGGCTGGGAGCGGCAGGCTTCGCCTGGATCGACGACCTGATCGGAGCCAAGCGCACGATCCTGATCTCGCTCCTCGGCCTGATCGCCTTCGGGCTGCCGCTGCTGCTGGCCCGGGACGTCTTCTGGTTCTGGGTGCTGGCGCTGGGCCTGGGGCTGTTCCTCGGGCCGGCGCAGGCGGCGGGCCGTTCGATGATGGCCCGGCTGTCGCCGGCGGGGATGGAGGCCGAGATGTTCGGCCTCTACGCGCTGTCGGGGCGTGCGGTGGCCTTCGTCGGCCCGCTGCTGCTGGCCTGGGCGACCGAGGCCTTCGCGAGCCAGCGCGCCGGCATGGCGACGATCCTCGTCTCCTTCGTCGTGGGCTTCGCGCTGATGCTGGCCGTGCGCGAGGAGAAGGCGGACATGCCCGCCTCCCTGCGCCCGCCTCAGTGATAGAAGCCTTCGGCGCTCACCTTGCCGCGGAAGACCCAGTAGGAATAGACGGTGTAGACGAGCACGACCGGGATCAGGAACACCATGCCGACCAGCAGGAACATCTGGCTCTCCGGCGGCGAGGCGGCGTCCCAGATCGTGACGTCCGGCGGGATGATGTTCGGCCACAGGCTGATCGCCAGCCCGAGATAGGAGAGCAGGAACAGCACCATGCCGAGCGCGAAGGGCCTCACCTCGCGCCCGGTCTCGACCGCGCGCCACAGGCCGTAGGCGACCAGCGCGGTCACGATCGGGACCGGCGACAGCAGGGCGATGTTCGGCCATTCGAACCAGCGGGCGCGGATGTCGGCGTTGACGAGCGGGGTCCAGGCGCTGACCACGAGGACGAACAGCAGCACCGCGACCAGGAAGCGCTTGGACATCGCCCGCGCCCAATCCTGCAGCGCGCCCTCGCTGCGCCAGATCAGCCAGGTCGCGCCGAGCAGCCCGTAGCCTGCGACCAGCGCCACCCCGCACAGGATGCTGAACAGGCTCAGCCAGTCGAACATGCCGCCGGCATATTGCCGGCCCTCGACCGCGATGCCCTGGATGAAGGCACCGAGCACGACGCCCTGGGAGAAGGTGGCCACCAGCGAGCCGAGATTGAAGCTCGTGTCCCAGAGATGACGGCTGGCACCCGCCTTGAAGCGGAACTCGAACGCGACGCCGCGGAAGATCAGCGCCACCAGCATCACCAGCAGCGGCAGGTAGAAGGCCGGCAGCAGTACCACATAGGCGACCGGGAACGCCGCGAACAGGCCGGCGCCGCCGAGGATCAGCCAGGTCTCGTTGAAGTCCCAGATCGGGGCGACCGAGTTCATCATGATGTCGCGGTCGCGGTCCGTGGGGGCGAAGGGGAACAGGATGCCGAGCCCCAGGTCGAAGCCGTCCATCAGGACGTACATGAAGACCGCGAAGGCGCAGATGCCGGTCCAGATCAGCGTCAGGTCCTGCCAGTCCATGTTCAGTCCCCCGGTTCGAAGGATTCGACCGTCTTCGACATAGGCCGCATCGGGCGTCCCGCCACCTGTGCCGCCTGCGGCTCGAGATAGTGGGAGGGCGGCTTGGGGCCGAGCTGCAGCAGGCGCACGATGTAGTAGGTGCCGGCCGTGAAGATCAGCGCGTAGACGACGAGGAACGTCACCAACGACACCAGCGCCGCCGCACCGGTCAGCGACGGCGTCACGCCGTCCGCGGTCGGCAGCAGGCCGTAGACGATCCAGGGCTGGCGCCCGACCTCGGTCGTGATCCAGCCGGCGATGATGGCGACGAACCCGATCGGCGTCGTCACCACCAGGAGGCGGTGGAACCAGGTAGCCTCGTAAAGCCGCCCGCGCAGGCGCAGCACGACATGGGTCACGGCGATCACCAGCATCAGCAGGCCCAGCCCGACCATGATCCGGAACGTCCAGAAGATGAGCGGCACGTAGGGCCGCTCCTCCGCCGGCACGTCGAGCAGGCCGGGCACCTCGCCGGTCAGGCTGTGGGTCAGGATCAGGCTCGACAGCTCGGGTATCCCGACCTCCCAGTGGTTGGTCTCCGCCTCCATGTCGGGAAGCGCGAACAGGATCAGCGGCGCGCCGGCCCCACCCTCCCAGTGGCCCTCCATCGCCGCGACCTTGGTCGGCTGATGCTCCAGCGTGTTGAGCCCGTGCAGATCGCCGAGCACGATCTGCAGCGGGGCGAGGACGGTGATCAGGCCCAGGCTCATGCCGAGACCGATGCGCGCATGCTCGACGTGGCGGTACTTCAGCAGGAACCAGGCCGAGATGCCGGCGACCACGAAGCCCGTGGTCAGGAAGGCCGCCGTCACCATGTGCGAGAAGCGGTAGGGGAAGGAGGGGTTGAAGACGACCTCCCACCAGTCCGAGACCCGGAACCGCCCGTCCTCGCCGAGTTCGGCGCCAGCCGGCGTGTGCATCCAGGAGTTCGCCGACAGGATCCAGAACGCCGAGATCACGGTGCCGAGCGCCACCAGGAAGGCGGCCGTGAAATGGATGCCCTTCGGCACCCGGTCGCGTCCGAACAGCAGGATGCCGAGGAAGGCCGCCTCCAGGAAGAAGGCCGTCACGACCTCGTACTGGATCAGCGGGCCCAGCACGAAGCCTGTCGCGTCCGCGAACACGCTCCAGTTCGTGCCGAACTGGTAGGTCATCACGATTCCGGAGACGACGCCCATGCCGAAGGAGATCGCGAAGATCTTGGTCCAGAACTCCGATAGCGAGCGGTAGATCGCCCCACCCCTCAGCCACAGCGCCTCCAGCGCCACGATCCAGCACGCAAGGCCGATCGTGAAGGCGGGAAACAGGATGTGGAACGAGATGGTGAAGGCGAACTGGATACGCGAAAGCATCAGCGGGTCCAGGTCCACGACGGCCACTCCCCGGGCTGCGGAATCGCGGAAACCGACCAGGGTGGGCGGCTTCCGAGGCTTGAAACCCCTGGCAGGAAGTATGGTTGCCGGCCGGGCAGCGGGAAAGCCCGCCGGGCCGCGGCATCGGGACGCGGCGAACAGATAGTTGACTAAGGCAGTTAATTTAGTTGACTATGTCATCGATATTGGGAGGAACAGATGACGGAAGTCGACGTCGAGGGCCGGATCGCGGACGTCCGCCGCTTCAACCGCTTCTACACGCGCCAGATCGGCGTGCTCCACGAGGGGCTGCTGAAGAGCCCCTACTCGCTGACCGAAAGCCGCGTCCTGTACGAACTCGCGCATCGCGACGGGCTGAACGCGGCCGGGCTGGCGAAGGATCTCGGGCTGGATGCCGGCTATCTCAGCCGCATGCTGCGCGCGTTCGAGCGCCAAGGCCTGGTGACGCGCGTGCCCTCGCCGAACGACGCCCGCCAGATGCTGCTGTCCCTGACGGCGGCGGGCCGTGTGGCCTTCGGCGAGTTGAACGCCCGCTCGCATGAAGAGGTCGCCGCCTTGCTGGCCGGCCTTCCCGAAGCGGACCGGCGGCGCCTGACGGAGGCGATGCGCACGATCGAGGAGGTCCTGGGCGACCGCGCCGCAGTCCCCGAGCCTTACGTGCTGCGGCCTCATCGGCCAGGCGACATGGGCTGGGTGATCCACCGCCAGGCCGTGCTCTACGCGCTCGAATACGGCTGGGACGAGCGGTTCGAGGCGCTGGTCGCGGAGATCGCGGCCAAGTTCGTCCAGAACCTCGACCCGCGGCGCGAACGCTGCTGGATCGCGGAGAAGGACGGCGAGACCATCGGTTCCGTGTTCCTGGTCCGCCACTCGGACGAGGTCGCGAAGCTGCGCATGCTGTATGTCGAGCCTGCCGCCAGGGGCCTCGGCGTCGGCCGCCGGCTGGTCGAGGAATGCATCCGCTTCGCGCGGCTCGCGGGCTATCGGAAGATCACCTTGTGGACGAACGACGTGCTCGTCGCCGCGCGCCGGATCTACGAGGCGACGGGCTTCCGCCTCGTCGAGGAGGAGAGGCACCACAGCTTCGGCCACGACCTCATGGCGCAGACCTGGGAACGCGACCTGTGAGCGGCGCCGCGGCGCTGGCGGGGGCCGTCACCGGCATCCAGGTCGGCGCCGCCATGGTCGCGACGCGCTTCGTCCTCGACCAGACGGGGCCGGCGTCCCTGGCCCTGCTGCGCTACGCGATCGGTGCGCTCGTCCTGCTGCCGGTCCTGCTCGCGACGGCGCGGGTCCGAATCGCCGGCCGCGACCTGCTGCCGATCGCCCTGCTGGGCGTCGGGCAGTTCGGCGTCCTGATCGCGCTGTTGAACCTCGGCCTGCAGACCGTCCCAGCGGGCCGTGCCGCCCTCCTGTTCTCGACGATGCCGCTGCTGACCCTGGTGCTGGCCGTCGCCGCCGGGCGCGAGAGCCCTTCGGTGCCAAAAGTGACGGGCGTCCTGCTGACCCTCCTCGGCGTGGCGCTGGCGCTGGGCGAGGGGGCTTTCACGGGCGGGCCGGGGTGGGCGGGCGAGGCGGCGATCCTCGCCAGCGCCTCGTGCGGGGCTGCGTGCACGATCCTCTACCGCCCCTATCTCGGCCGGTACCCGGCGCTGCCGGTGGGCGTCCTGGCCATGCTGGCCTCGATCGCGTTCCTCGCCATGCCGGCCGCGGCCGAGGGGTTCTTCGCGGCGGTCCCCGGCTTCACGGCCGCGGGCTGGCTCGCCGTCGCCTTCATCGGGATCAGCAGCGGCGCCTGCTTCTGGCTGTGGCTGTGGGCGCTCGGGCGGGCGACGCCGACGCGGGTGGCGGTGTTCCTGACGTTGAGCCCCGTCGCGGCTTCGGTGCTCGGCGGGGCGCTCCTGGGCGAGGCGGTATCGCCGGCGCTCGCCGCAGGCGTCGCCTGCGTGGCGCTCGGCATCTGGTTCGCGCACCGGCCGCTTCCCGAGGGGCGACCGGTGCGCGGGTGACGGCGCCGGAGGACGGCGGGCGGGAGGGACGGGCTCGCAGGGTGCGGTCGAGCCCGGTCCCGGTTCGCTAGGCTCCGGCTATCCGACCGCCGGCCGCCGTGCTTGCAGGCGCCTCATGGCGACCAGCGTGACCAGCGCCATGACCGAGGAGTAGCCCACCAGCGGCCAGGCGGTGTCGCCCCCGAGCAGGACGACCATCAGCGTGCCGACGGTGCCGACGACGAGGCTCTGGATACAGAAGTAGAGGGCGACCGCCGTTCCGGCGACATGGCCGAATTCCCGGAGCGCGCCGTTCGCCGTCACCGAGGAGGCGAGGACGATCCCGACCGCGGCGACCCACATCGGCGGGACGAAGGTCCAGAACGACGGGGCCGAGACCAGGTGTCCGACCGCCAGGAGCACGGCACCGAGAAGCAACGTCGCCATCCCCCGGGCGAGGCTGCCCGCGACGCCCCAGGTCGTGACGAACCGTTTCACGAAGCGGGTAGTCAGGATCATCGCGAGTGCGACCGTCGAGAAGGCGAGGCTGAAGCCGATCTCGGAGAAGCCCGCATGCCCGACGAGCACGCGGGGAGCGGTCGAGAAGAAGACGAAGAAGGTTCCCATGGCCGCGCTGAAGCCGAGGGTATAGGTCCAGAACGCGAAGCTGCGCAGGATCGGCCGAAAAGCCGTGTGCGCGGGCGGCCCGCCCGTCGCCCGTGTCTCGCGCCATCCCGGCAGGGCATTCAGCACGGCGGCCACCGCCAGGACGCCGAGCGTGACGAAGACGGCGCGCCATCCGAAACCGTCGGCGATCAGGGCGCCGACGATCGGGCCGAGCGCCGGCACGAAGGCCAGCATCGAACCGAACAGCCCGTAGATCACGGCACCTTCGGGCCGTTCCGCATAGACGTCGCGGACCGTCGCGAAGGTCGCGACGAGGGCTGCCGACGCTCCCATTGCCTGGAGGAGACGCAGGAAGACGAACGTGGTGGCGGAGGACGTGCCGGCGAGCAGGAACGAGGCGCCCGCGAACAGGAGGGCGCCGCCGATCAGGACCGGGCGGCGACCGATCCGGTCGGAAACCGGGCCGAAGACGATCTGGCCGAGGCCGAGCACGACCATGTACAGGCTCAGCGTCAGCTGGACGACCGCCGGCGAGGTATCGAGGATTCCGGGCATTGCCGGAACGACGGGAAGGTAAATGTCCATGGCCAGCGAGGCCAGGATGTCGAAAGGAGCCATCAGCAGGAGCGCTGCCGGCAGGGAATGGTCCCAGCCGAGGGGCCTTGAATGAGGCATGATTGGGCATCCGCTCAAATGGTCTGCATTTGGCGGCGATCTGCCTTCACCATTGGAATCCGGATGTGAGGGGACAGACGGCCGCAACAACGATCGAAGCGTCGTTGCGGCTTACTCGTCTGCCGACTTGCCGGCTCCCATGTCACACCCCACGAATGGCTTCGCCCGCACTCTCTCGCGGTGCGGGCCGACCTGTATCAGCGCAGGACCGGTCTGGCAACCCCATGGACCGCGACCGGATGCTCAGGCCAGCCTCGCCGTTTCCGCGAGATAGTCGATGAAGGCCCGCACGCGGGCGGGCAGGTGCCCTCCCTGGCCCAGGAAGACGGCGTGCACCTCCTGGACGTCGCCGGGGTTCAGGTCTTCGAGGACCGGCACCAGCCGGCCGGCCTCGATGTCGGGGCCGATATGGAACAGGGCGAGCCGGGCGAGCCCGATGCCGGCCAGCGCCAGCCGGCGGGCGGTCTCTCCGTCGCCGACCTGGACGCTGCCTTGCGCGGGCACGGTCCTGACGCCGCCTTCCTGGCGGAACGGCCATTCCTCGAAGCTGCGGGCGAAGTTGAAGCCGATCCGGTCGTGGCTCTCGACCTCCTCCACGGTCCGCGGGATGCCGCGCCGCGCGAGGTAGCCGGGCGCGCCCACCACCGCCATGGCGCTTGCGCCGAGCTTGCGCGCGACCAGCCCCGAGGCGCGCAGCGGGCCGACCCGGATCGCGACGTCGGCCCGCTCCTCCAGCAGGTCGACCACGCGGTCGGTCAGCACGAGGTCGAGCGTCACCCCGGGATGGCGCGCCAGGAAATCGGGTACCAGCGGCAGCAGGCGGTGCAGGCCGAACGGGACGTTGGCGTTGACGCGCAACCGGCCGCGGGGTTCCGCACCGGCCGCCGCCTCGCGCTCCGCCTCCTCGATGTCGGCCAGGACCTGGATGCAGCGCCCGTAGAAGGCGGAGCCCTCCGGCGTCAACTGCAGCCTGCGCGTGGAGCGGTTGACGAGGCGCGTGCCGAGCCGGGTTTCCAGGCGGCCGACCAGCTTGCTGACCGCCGAGGGCGTCAGGCGCAGCGAGCGGGCGGCAGCCGAAAAGCCTCCCTGCTCCACGACCCGGGCGAACACCTCCATCTCCCCGGACCGGTTCGTCTCCAGCCGCGCCATTTGTGAATTCACCTCATCCATGATGTGACCGGCGGCACTCTAATTCACATCAAGGGCCAGCGCCATTTCGGGGCGGTATCGGAACGCATCGAGGGTTCGACCATGGAATACAAGAATTTGGGCGCATCGGGATTGAAGGTCCCGGTCCTGAGCTTCGGCGCGGGCACCTTCGGCGGCCGCGGGCCGCTGTTCGGGGCCTGGGGCGACACGGACGTCGCCGGGGCGCGGCGGATGATCGACATCTGCCTGGAGGCCGGCCTCACGATGTTCGATACCGCGGACGTCTATTCGGACGGCGCGTCCGAGGAGGTGCTGGGCCGGGCGATCGAGGGCAGGCGGGACCGGGTTATCCTGTCCACGAAGGCGGGATTGCCGACGGGCGACGGCCCGGGCGACGCCGGGACGTCGCGCAGCCGCCTGATCCGGGCCTGCGAGGCGGCGCTGAGACGTCTGGGGACGGACTACATCGACCTGTTCCAGCTCCATGCCTTCGATGCCTCGACCCCGGTCGAGGAGGTGTTGTCGACGCTCGACGATCTCGTGCGCGCCGGCAAGATCCGCTATGTCGGCGTCTCGAACTTCTCCGGCTGGCAACTGATGAAATCGCTGGCCGTCGCCGACCGCCACGGCTATCCGCGCTACGTTGCGAACCAAGCCTACTATTCGCTGATCGGCCGGGACTACGAGTGGGAGCTGATGCCGCTCGGCCTCGACCAGGGAGTGGGCGCGGTCGTCTGGAGCCCGCTGGGCTGGGGCCGGCTGACCGGCAAGGTACGCCGGGGCCAGCCGCTGCCCGAGGTCAGCCGCCTGCACCAGACCGCCGATCTGGGGCCGCCGGTGGACGACGAGCGCCTGTTCCGCGTGGTCGACGCCCTCGACGAGGTGGCGCGGGAGACCGGCAGGACCATCCCGCAGGTCGCGATCAACTGGCTGCTCGGACGCCCCTCCGTCTCGACTGTCGTCATCGGCGCGCGCAACGAGGAGCAACTCCGCCAAAACCTCGGTGCCGTCGGATGGACGTTGACGCCCGCGCAGACGGCGCGGCTGGACGAAGCCAGCGCGGCGACGGCTGCCTATCCGTACTGGCCTTATCGGCGCCAGGAAGGGTTCGCCCGGCTCAACCCGCCGTCGGTCTGAGGCGGAGAAGACGGTGGCATCGACCAACTCCCGATCGGGTCCGCAAGAGACCGGTGCACGCGAATCGATGCCGATCGCCTTCCTCGACGTGACGCTTCCCGTTGTTGCACAACCTCATTCAAGAGTATGCGAGCGTCGATAATTTACTCGGGAATTTCTCGGCCTGGATTTTTTCCTGGCAACATCCGCAAATGTGTATTGTCATTCGGGGAGATCATAAAGAGATTTTCAATATGCCCGAAGGCATCGTCATTTCGACGGAAGATCAATTCTCACGTGCCGCGGCTTGGGACCCGGATCGCGCTGCCATCGAGATGGTATCGCGGACCATCAGCTATCATGCGCTGGCGCGGTCCGCCAATCTCGTCGCGCGTCAACTGGAGGCGCACGGGTTCCGTACGGGAGACATCATCGCACTCCAGGGGAGGGTGTCTCCGGAGATCGTGACGGCGACCCTGGGATGCTTGCACGCCGGCCTGGTATTCTTGCTCATCGATCCCGAGCTGCCGCTGGCGCAGCGCGAGGCGATGGTCGCTCAGGCGCGGCCGAAAGGAGTTCTCCACGTCGGGGCGGAGGACGAAACCCCGAGCTACGGGGGCGTGCCTGCGCTCAGGATCGGCTTCGATGCCAACGCCGGAACGGCGCCGGCGCCGAAGCCGGGCAGTCCGGACCTCGATGCCCCCGCCTACGTCTTCTTCACATCCGGAACGACGGGCGTCCCGAAAGGCGTACTGGGGCGCAGCGGCGGGCTCGCGCAGTTCCTGGCCTGGGAGCGCGAGACCTTCGCGGTCGGGGCGCAGGACAAGACCAGCCTGCTGACGGGTCTCTCCTTCGACGTCGTCCTGCGCGACATGCTGCTGCCGTTGGTTTCCGGCGCGACGCTGTGCCTGCCGCCGCCCGGCATGGGCCGTGACGGCCGATCGGTGCTTGCCTGGATCGAGGCGGCGGGTATCACCCTGATGCATGCCGTTCCCAGCCTCGCGCGCTCTTGGCTGTCCGCCGCGGGCGGGATTCTTCCCAACCCTACGCTCACGCGGTCGCTGTTCGCCGGCGAACCGCTCACGTCGGCACTGGTCGGCGAGTGGCGCGCGCGGTTTCCCAACGCCGAGGTCGTCAACCTCTACGGCCCCACGGAAACGACCCTGGCCAAGTTCTTCTACCGCGTTCCCACGGAGCCGGCGCAGGGGATCCAGGCCGTCGGTCGGCCGCTGCCCGAGACCCAAGCCGTCATCCTCGACCCCGGCGGCCTTGCGCCCCTGGCGCAGGGCGCCGCCGGGCTGGTCGGAATCCGGACCCGCTATCCGTCGCTGGGCTACCTGAACGCAGCTCGGGAGCAGGCGGCGCGCTTCGTCGACCTGCCGGGCGGCCCGACCTATCTCACCGGCGACCTGGGCTTCATCGATCATGACGGCCTGCTGCATCTGGCGGGACGCATGGACCACCAGGTCAAGATCAACGGCGTGCGGGTGGAGCCGGACGGCGTCGCCGCGCGGCTGCAGGAGCACCCGGCCGTGCGCAATGCGGCCGTGATCGCGCAGCCTTCGTCCGGGCGTGGCGACCCGAGCTTGGTCGCCTACTACGTCCCCGACGATCCGGCGGCCGGCGATCTGTCGCGGGACCTGAGGGACTATCTCGCCGACCGCCTGCCCTCGGCCATGATCCCCGGCCTGTTCGTCGGGCTGGCCGCTTTCCCGCTCACGGCCAACGGCAAGCTCGACCGGAAGGCCCTGGCGCTTTCCCAGGCACGCCATGCGCCGTTCGTGGCGCCGCGCGATCCCCTGGAGGCGACCGTCCTTTCCGCGTGGACGGAAGTCCTCCGCCGGGAGGATCTGGGCGTCGAGCATGATTTCTTCGCGGCCGGCGGCGACTCCCTGGCGGCCGCTGAAATCTGCGCCCTGCTCACCGATGCGCTGGGCGGCGTCGTCGAGCCCCGGCTGCTGGTGACCCACGCCACGCCGGCGCGGCTTGCCGCGCATCTCAGGAACGCGCCACGCCTGGACCTGCCGGCGCTTCCCGTCGCAGAGGATCGGGACCGGTACCGGCTGTCCCCGCAGCAGCGGCGTTACTACGCGACCTTCGTCGAGCAGGAGAACCGGTCCTGGTGCAACATGGTCGCGGAAATCCCGTTGCCCCCGACGGCCGACCGGGAATCGGTCGCCACGGCGCTACGCCGGATCGCCGCACGGCACGACAGCCTGCGCCTGCGCTTCGTGCGGGACGGCGGCGAGATCCGGCAGGAGTATGGGCCGGACCGTCCGATAGAGGTCGCGCAGGTCGATCTCTCCCCGAACCCGGAGCGGGAGCGGCCCGCCGCCGTCCTGGCCTTGCGCATCGAGGAAGGCGAACGGGTCATCCCGGTCGACCGCTGGCCTCTGTTTCGCGCGACCTTGATCCATGTCGGGCCGCATGACAGGCGGCTGCTGTGGAACATCCATCACCTCGGAAGCGACGGACGCAGCCAGGGCCTCCTCGCCGCCGAACTGAAGGAGATCCTCTGGGCGGCGGCCGAAGGCCGCGTTCCCGAGCTTCCCGCGCTGCCGCGCCAGTACCGCGACTTCTCGGAGTGGTACAATTCACCGTACGGGCCGGCGGCGGTCCCCGGGCACCGTTCCTACTGGCGCTCCCTCCATGCCGAGCCCTATCGGCGGCCGCATATCGCCCAGTATCGCGACGAGACGCCCACGGCCCGCGCGCATGCGCTGAAATTCGTCCTGCCGGATACCCTCACCGCGTCGATCCGCAGTGCCGCCCGCGATCTCCGGACCACGCCCTTCATCATCCTGATCAGCGGCTACGTCGGTTTCTGCCACGCCTTGTGCGGGACCGACGACATGGTCGTCGCGACGCCGATCGCCGGACGCGATCATCCCGACGTCGCGCATCTGATCGGCAACTTCATTTCGCTGATCACGGTCCGCAGCCGCCTGTCGCCGGACGCCAGCTTCGCCGACCTCGTGGCGCGCATGCGAACGCAGGTCCCCGAGGGGGCCGCCCACCAGGCTTTCCAGTATGACGAGCTGATGGCCGAGCTCGGCCACCCGATGGACCCCGACCGGTTTCCGCTGACCACCTTCTCGATGAACTACATGCCAGTGCCGGGGCAGCCGGTCGGCACGCGCGAGCGGATGGCCCACGACCTGGGCTTCGAAGTGAAATACGACCTTCTCCTCATGGTGCGCGACTACAGCGACGCGATCGCGTTCGAGTTCCAGTACCGGTCCGCGGTGTTCACGCCCGACGAGGCGGAAGCGCTGGCCGCGCGGTACGTCTCCGGGCTTGCGGCGAGCTTGGCGGCACCGACGGCGATCCTCGACCGAACGGCCGGCCCGGAGCTGGCCAGCGTGACCGCCCGCGTGACCCTGCCGGCGGCCTCCCTAGCGGGCGCTCCCCGCAGGACCGCCGCACCGACCGTCCTTTCGGAGCCGTCATGACCTCGACCGCCCTCGTCCCGTCCAAGGTCCCGTACGTCGAACTGGCCCTTCTCCTCGTGCTCGCGACGCTCTGGGGCGCGTCCTACACCTTGATCAAGGTCGCCGTGGAGACCGTACCGCCGCTGACGCTGATGGCGGTGCGCACGGTCATCGCGAGCGCCATCCTCTGGGCGCTGGTTCAGGCGCGCGGGATCGCCGTCCCGCGCGACTTCGCCACCTGGCGCAAGTTCATGTTCCAGGCGACGATGAACAGCGTACTGCCGTTCACGCTGATCGCCTGGGCCGAGCAGACCGTCACCGCGGGCGTCGCCACGATCATCAACTCGGCGGCTCCGATCCTGACCTTCCTGCTGTCATGGCTGCTTCTCGGGCAAGCCGAGGCGTCGTTTCGCAAGCTGCTCGGAACGATCGCCGGCCTTGCGGGCATAATTCTGCTGATCGGTTTCGATGCGCTGCGCGGCTTCGAGCAGGGCGTCCTGGCCCAGTTCGCGCTCGTCGTGGCAACCCTGTGCTACGCGGTCGCCGCGATTTACGGACGGAACTTCAAGGGGCTCGATTCCATGCTCCCGGCGGCCGGGTCGCTTCTCTGCGGCGCCGTCGTGCTGGTGCCCGCGAGCCTTCTCTTCGACCGGCCGTGGGACCTTGCCCCTTCGGTCGAATCCATGGTCGCGATCGTCCTGCTGGCAGTCTTCTCGACGGCCCTCGCCTTCGTCATCTACTTCCGCCTGATCAAGACCCTGGGGCCGGTCGGCACGACGAGCCAAGCCTATCTGCGCGTGCCGATCGGTGTCTTCGCCGGGGTGCTGATCCTGGGCGAGCCCGTCGCGGGCAGCGCGATGATCGGTCTCGTGCTGGTCGTGGCCGGCGTCGCGGCGATAACGATACCCAAGAAGAAACGGACGTAGGACCCGGTCGTCACGCCAGCGTGAAGACCTCGACGCCGTCCCCGGTGACGCCGACGGAGTGCTCGAACTGGGCCGAGAGCGTGCGGTCGCGGGTCACTGCCGTCCAGCCGTCGGCCAATACCTTCACCTCGGGCCGGCCGGCGTTCAGCATCGGCTCCACCGTGAAGATCATGCCCGGCTCCAGCACCACGCCCGTGCCGGGCCGGCCGTAGTGCAGCACCTGCGGTGCATCGTGGAACACACGGCCGACGCCGTGGCCGCAGAAGTCGCGAACGACCGAGAAGCGTTCGCGTCGCGCCACGGTCTCGATGGCATGGCCGACATCGCCCAGCGTGGCGCCGGGGCGGATCGCGGCGAGGCCCGCCGCCAGCGCTTCCCTGGCCGCGCCCACCAGACGGGCCGCCTTCACCGGCACCCGGCCCACTTCGTAGGTGCGGCTCGAATCGCCGTGCCAGCCGTCGAGCACGGGCGTGACGTCGACGTTCACGACGTCGCCCTCGGCCAGGACCTTGTCGTCGGACGGGATGCCGTGGGTGACGACGTGGTTGACCGAGATGCAGGTCGCATGGCGGTAGCCCTGGTAGCCGATCGTGGCCGGCACGGCGCCGGCCGCGCGCATGAACACCTCGCACAGCCGGTCGAGCTCGCCGGTCGAGATCCCGGGGCGGATATGGCCGGCGACGAAGTCGAGCGTCTCGGCGGCGAGCCGTCCGGCGCGGCGCATCCCCTCGAAGCCTTTGCTCCCGTGGAGCGGGATCGGTTGGCCGGTCCCGTCGCGCTGGGTGGAATGCCGCATCCCGTTCCCTCTCAGTGGCGGAAGTGGCGCATGCCCGTGAAGACCATGGCAAGGCCCTTCTCGTCGGCGGCCGCCACGACCTCGGCGTCGCGCATGCTGCCGCCGGGCTGGATCACCGCCGTGGCGCCCGCCTCGGCGGCGGCCAGCAGCCCGTCGGCGAAGGGGAAGAAGGCGTCCGACGCCACCACCGAGCCGACCGCGCCCGGCTGGGCGAGGCCGGCGGCCTTCGCGGCGTCGGCGGATTTCCAGGCGGCGATGCGCGAGCTGTCGACGCGGCTCATCTGCCCGGCGCCGATGCCGACCGTGGCCCCGCCCCTGGCATAGACGATCGCGTTCGACTTGACGTGCTTGGCGACCCGGAAGGCGAACAGCATGTCGCGCAGTTCCGTTTCGCTCGGGGCGCGCTTCGTCACCACGCGCAGCTCACCCGGGCTGATGCGCCCGTCGTCGCGGGTCTGGAGCAGGAAGCCGCCTGCGACCGAGCGCACGGTCGTGCCGGCCTCGGCCGGGTCGGGCATCGCGCCGGTCAGCAGCACCCGCAGGTTCTTCTTCGCGCCGAGTACGCGTCGCGCCTCCTCGTCGGCGCCGGGCGCGATCACGACCTCGGCGAACAGCTTCGCGATCGCCTCGGCCGTTTCGCCGTCCAGCGTGCGGTTCACCGCGATGATGCCGCCGAAGGCCGAGACCGGATCACAGGCAAGCGCCTGGCCGTAGGCGTCGAGCAGCGTGGCCGCGACCGCGACGCCGCAGGGATTGGCATGCTTGATGATCGCGACCGCCGGCTCCTCGAACTCCGCCACCAGCTCGAAGGCGGCGTCCGTATCGTTGAGGTTGTTGTAGCTGAGCTCCTTGCCCTGGAGCTGGGTCGCGGTCGCGATGCCGGGCCGGCGCTCGCCGGTCACGTAGAAGGCGGCGCTCTGGTGCGGGTTCTCGCCGTAGCGCAGCGTCTGGCGCAGCTCGCCCGCGATCGTCACCCGCTTCGCGAACGCCTCGCCTTCGACGCCGGCGAACCAGCGGCCGATCGCGGCGTCGTAGGCTGCCGTGCGCGCGTAGGCGGCGCCGGCGAGCCGGCGGCGCAGCGCCGCCGTCGTGGCGTCGCCGTTCGCGCGCATCTCCTCCATCACGGCGGCGTAGTCGGCCGGGTCGGTGACGACCGTAACGAAGGCGTGGTTCTTGGCTGCCGCGCGGATCAGGGCCGGACCGCCGATGTCGATGTTCTCGATGCAGTCGTCGAAGGAGGCGCCACGTGCCACCGTCGCCTCGAACGGGTAGAGGTTGACCACGACCAGGTCGATCGGCGGGATGTCGTGTTCGGCCATCACCGCGGCGTCGACGTCGCGCCGGCCCAGGATGCCGCCATGGATGCGGGGATGCAGCGTCTTGACCCGCCCGTCCATGATCTCGGGAAAACCGGTGTGCTCGCCGACGTCGCGCACGGCGATGCCGGCGCCGCGCAGCGCCTTGGCGGAGCCGCCGGTGGACAGGATCTCGACGCCGGCATCGGCCAGGAAGCGGGCGAAATCCAGCAGCCCGGACTTGTCGGAAACGGAAAAGAGCGCGCGGGAAACGCGGATCGGTTCGGTGCTCATGGCATCGGTCCTGGATGGAGGCTTGTCGGGATAACCGTCAGGGCTGCTTCTTCTCCCGGCGCAGCGCCCATTTGATGGCGGTGCGGTCGGGAAGCGTCGTGCCCGAAAGAGTGATCTGGCTGGTGCGCCGGGCATCCTCGCCGCTGCCGAGATGCACGCTCTCGGCCAGTGCCAGACGGCCGCCGGTCGCGCGCAGGCGCCAGCCCGTCCCGCCCGGCAGCCGCAGCAGGGCCGCGGCGCCATTCTGGATCAGCGACACCTGCACCGAGGGGTGGAGGTGGAAGCGCACCGTGAACGCATGGCCGGCCGGGCCTTCGAGCACGTCCTCGCCGCGCAGGTCCTCGCCGTTGTCGGCGAGGTAGAGCCGGCGGTGATGCGCCAGGCGGAAGCTGCGCAGGTAGCCGTCATGGCCGGCTTCGACCAGCGTCGCGCCGTCGCCCTCGACCCGCTCGCACGATACCCGCCCCGGCCGCCGGCCGATGCCGCCGCCCTCCAGCACCTCGGCCGAGTTGGTCTCCTCGACCGTCACGGTCGAATGCGCCGCGGTCGCGGCGAGCCCGCTGCGCCAGGGGCCGGTCGGACAGGGGTGCGCGCCGCAGTTCACGATCAGCCGTTCGCGCCCGACGCTCATCTCGAAAGCCAGTGCGCCGGCATGCGCATGCGCATCCAGCCCGGGCGGCGGCGGGCGGCCGACATCCATCAGCACGAGGGTCCGGCCGGCGAGCAGGCGTTCGAAGCCGGAATGGGGCATGCTCTTGAGCGGGCGGCCGCGCGCGTCGCTCTGGGCCAGCACGGCGTCGACCAGCGCGCCTTCGCCTTCCTGGCCGCCGTTGAACAGGGCGAGCCCGCCGTCGCCATGGCGGAAGAAGCGCAGCGCCGGCGTCATGCGGTCGATCGCGTGCTGGAGGGCTTCAGGCAGTTCCGCCTTCGCCATGCGCAGCGCGGCGCGCATGTCGATCAGGTGGCGCAGGACGTGGAGATGGGTCTCCGGGTTGCGCTCGGCGTGCCCGCCATCGGGCAGGACCTGGCGCGGCAGCTCGCGCTCGAGCAGCCTGAGCCCGGCGACCAGGCCCCGTTCGGCGCCGGGCAGCGCGACGCCGGCGAAGACCAGGCCCTTGATCGCCGCCATCAGCCGGGCGCCGTCGAGCGTGCCGGGCGTCACCCGGCCGAGATGCCGGGCTTGGCGCGCGAGGCTCTCGAAGACCCGGGTCCGGAAGGCATCGTCGGCGCTCGAGCAGTAGAAGTCGTGAAGCCCGATCCAGGTCGCGACGCGCATGCCCAGCACGTCGGGGACCCAGCTCTCCTCGCGCCAGCCGTGATTGCGGTCGAGCCAGCTCGTGATCAGCGCGCGGGCGTGGCGGCGGGCGGTGTCGCCGCCGACCGCGCGCAGGTCGCGCAGCCACTCGAACCCGTTGATGGCGGAATGCCAGGCGGGATGCACGCCGGCCTGGGACCAGGGCGGCTCCTCCGCTTCGACCAGCGTGCCGGCGAAGCGGTAGCGTCCTTCGAGCAGCTCGCCACCGGCGGCGGCGTCGCCCGGCCAGGGGTCGTTCGGCACGCAGGACAGCGCCGAAGGCGCACGCCCGGCGAGCGTCAGCCCATAGAGAGGATTGCGGAAGGCGAACGCGCGGGCACCATCGCGCAGGCGGGCCAGCGTGTCGCGCGGTGCCGTCATCCCGGCTCAGGCGCCCCTGAGCCGGCGGATGTTGTCCGCATAGGCATCGGGCCCGCCGGCGAAAGTCGCGGTCCCGGCGACGAGCACGTCCGCCCCGGCCTCCACCGCCAGGGCCGCGGTCTGGACGTTGATGCCGCCATCGACCTCCAGGTCGATGGGGCGGTCGAGCGCATCGATGCGCCGGCGCAGCTCGCGGATCTTGTCGAGCTGGGACGGGATGAAGCTCTGGCCTCCGAAGCCGGGATTGACGCTCATCACCAGCACCAGGTCGAGTTCGCCCAGCACGTAGTCCAGGATGTCCAGCGGCGTCGCCGGGTTCAACGACACCCCCGCCTTCTTGCCCAGCGACTTGATGAGCTGGATCGTGCGATGCAGGTGCGGGCCCGCCTCGGGATGGACCGTGATGATGTCGGCGCCCGCCTTCGCGAAATCGGCGATGTAGGGATCGACCGGCGAAATCATCAGGTGGACGTCGAAGACCTTGTCCGAATGGGGGCGCAGCGCCTTCACCACACCGGGGCCGATCGTGATGTTGGGAACGAAGTGGCCGTCCATCACGTCGATATGGACGTAGTCGGCGCCGGCGCGGTCGATCGCGCGGACCTCCTCGCCCAGCCGGGCGAAATCGGCCGAAAGGATCGACGGAGCGATTCGGGTGGCTTGCTGCATGGTCCCCGTGTCCTAGCAAGTTGCCGAAGCTGCCGCAAGGGAGGCGAGGGCGCCGGCGCTCAGCTCGTTCGCCGCAGGCGGGCGACGAAGAAGCCGTCGATCCCGCCAAGCTCCGCGAGCTGGCCGGGCAGGGTACGCAACTCGCCGCGCCCGTTCACCAGCTCGGCGAGCCCGCCGACCTCCGACGCCTCGACGGGAACCCGCTCGACCGGTGCGCCGGAGGCGAGCAGGGCGTCGATCTGCCGCTCTCCCTCCTCGGGCTGTAGCGAGCAGGTGCAGTAGACCAGGAAGCCCCCCGGCTTAACCAGCGTCACGGCGTGGGCCAGCATGCGGCCCTGGACCGGCGCCAGCCGCGCCACGTCCTCGGCCGTCTTCAGCCGCTGGATGTCGGGATGGCGCCGGATCGCGCCGGTGGCGCTGCACGGCGCGTCCAACAGGACCGCGTCCGCCGGGGCGGGCGGCTGCCAGCGCGCGGCGTCGCCCACGACCGTCTCGGCCTCGAGGCCGAGGCGGCGGAGATTCTCCGTCAACCGGACGAGCCGCCGCTCGGACCGGTCGAGCGCCGTCACGTGGGCGCCGGCGGCGGCGAGTTGCGCGGTCTTGCCGCCCGGCGCCGCCGCGAGGTCGTAGACCATCCGGCCCGCCAGGTCCGGAAACAGCTTCGCCGGCAGCGCCGCCGCCATGTCCTGGACCCACCAAGCACCCTCGGCGAAACCCGGCAGCTCGCCGATCGGGCCGCCCGCCGTGCGGCGCAGCGTACCGGTCGGCGTCAGGCGCGCCTCCAGCGGGCCCGTCCAGGCGTCGGGATCGCTCTTGGCCGTGAGGTCGAGCGGCGCCTCGGTCAGATTGGCTTCGACGATCGCGCGTGCGCGCGCCGTGCCATAGGCCTGGCGCCAAGCAAGCCACAGCCAGTCCGGCGTGTTGAGCCGGCCGGCGTCCTGCGCGGCGGCGGCGGCCGGCCCGTCGCGCGCGATGCGGCGCAGGACGGCGTTGATCAGGCCCTTGTAGCGGTCGAGCCCGCGTGCCTCGGCCAGCGCCACGCCCGTGTCGACGGCGGCATGGGCGGGCGTGCCCAGGAAGACCAGCTGGGCCGTGCCGAGGCGCAGCACGTCCTGGACCCCGCCCTTCACCGGGTCCGGCCGGTCGAGGCTCTCGCGCAGCAAGCTGTCGATCTGGCCGAGCCGGCGCAGCACGGTCGAGGCGAGTAGTCGGACGAAGGCGCGGTCGCGCGTCTCCAGCGCCGGGATTTCCGGGTGGGCGTCGAAGGCATCGTCGAGGGGTGTGCGCCGGCGCAGCACCGACCCGATGAGGTCCAGTGCCGCGGTCCGGGCGGCGAGCGGCGATTCGGTCATGGCGCGGTGTATCGCGCCCGGCCGCCCGTTGTCGAGGTCCGGAAGCCCGACCGGCGTTCAGGACTGCGCATGAAGGTCCTGGATCAGGTTCCTCATCTCGGCGATCGTGCGCTCGTAGCTGGCCTTTTCGGCTGCCGAAGGCGTCGCCGACTGGTGTTCGCGCAGCTTGGCGACGTAGTCCCCGAGCGCGCCCGCGACATGGGGGCCCAGCGACGGATCGAAGGTCAAGGTCGTCATGGGGCGTCTCCTCGCGGTCTCCGGAATCCCGGTTCAGGCGGCGGACTGGCGTGGTTCGGGTGGCGCCAGGAGATCGGTGCCGGCCGGACCCGCCAAGGCGTCCCCCGTCGGCGTTTCGCGCCATTGGACGCTGTCGAAGCTGCCGCAATTGCCGCACACGCCGCGCCAGGAGCCAAAACCCGCACCGCAGTTGCCGCAGCTCCAGCCCGGGTCCTCCGGCGCCAGTGCCGCCTTGGCGAGCCAGTCCCGCGCGCCGATCGCGTCGCCGTGTTCCTCCTGCGCGAGGTCGGCCAGCAACCGATACGTCCGACGACTCGGCCGCAGGGCCAGCGCCTTGCTGAGGTGCTTCCTCGCCTCGCCCCAGAGCCGTGCCGTCAGCGCCACGCGCGCCAGGGCCAAATGGCTTTCGGGATGGTCCGGGTTGGCCGACATCAGCCGCTCGAACCGCTTCACCTGGGCGAGCGCATCGGCATTCGGTTCGATCTCGCGGAAGGCGTCGGCCAGGTCGGGATGCGGCTCGATCCGCCAGGCCCGCTCGATCGTGCGGACGGCGGGCTTCGGCTTGCCGGCCCGGGCCAGCAGCAGGGCGGAACGGACCGCAGCCGGGGCGAAGCCGGGCATCTGGTCGTGTGCGGAGCCCGCCAGGGTCTGCGCTTCGCCCACGCGCCCGGCGAGTTCGGCCTCGTAGCTGCGCTCCAGCAGCAGGGCCGTCCGGTGGCGGCGCGCGATGTCGGGCGCGACTGCACCCAGCTTCTGCGCCTCCAGCAGGATGCGCTCGGCCTGCTCCCAATGGCCGGAGCGGGCTTCCAGGTCGAACAGCGTCGTCAGCACCCACGGGGTCCGGGGCTGGAGGTCGTGCGCCTGGCGGGCGAGCTTCAGCGCCACGGGGCGGTCGTTCTCTCGCAGAGCCTTGTTGAGCAGGCCGCGCACGCCCAGGAACGCCGTCTCCGGCCGCTCCAGCATCGCCTGGAAATACTTCTCCGCGGCCCGGTCGTCGCCGTTGAGCTGGGCCGCCTGGGCCGAGAGCAGCATCGTCAACGGCGGGTCGCGCAGCAGGTTGTCGGCTTCGGTCGCGAAGCGCCGCGCGGCGGCCGCATCGCCGGCGGCGACCGCGACCATGCCGCGGGTCAGCGCCTGGTAGCCGCGCTCGCGCTTCCTGGCCCGGCGCCGGCGGCCGAACCGGCGGGGGGCCCTGCGGATCGCCTTCCACAACCGGTACAGCAGCGCCGCCACCACCGCGACCACCACGATCGCCAGCAGCAGGATCGCGATCGACGTCTCGACCACGTAGCCCCGCCAGGCCAGCGTGACGGCGCCGGGGTTCTCGGCGAGCCAGACCACGATCGCGACCAGGATCGCGAGCTTCAGGATGAACCAGAGGGCGCGCGTCATTGCCGAACCGTCCCGCCGTCTTGGGCGCTGGATGTGGTGCCGGAAGTGGCGTTCGATGTCTCGATGCCGGCGAGGCGGCCGATGGCGTGACGGGTCAGAGCCGTCGAGACACGCTCGGCGAGCAGGCGGGCGCGGGCCTGGGCGAGCCAGGGCTCCGCCGCCTCCGCCGCCGGACCCTGCAAGGTGGACAGCTGTTCGACGGCGGCATCCAGGTTCCCGTGGTCGAGCAGCGCTTCCGTGCGGGCGACCACCGCCGCGGCACCGTCGCCCGGGACGTCGCCGCCGACCCGGCGCACCGAGACCAGCGAGGTGACGCGGTTCAGGGCGCGATCGTACCACTCGCCGCCGTCCGCGGTCCGCCCGGCCTGGACGATGTCCGGGGCGTACCGCGAGAACCGGTCGTCGAGCTGGGGCCGGGTCGGGATGCCGCCCTCGGCGTAGGGGCCCAGCGCCGCGGCCGCCTCGGCGATCTCGCCGTCCTCGGCGCCGAGCTGGCGCAGCGTCTGCAATTCGGCGGCGAAGTCGTCCGATTCCTGGAGTGCAGCGCGGAGCTGGCCGGCGGCGAGCACCAGCGCCTGAGTCTCCGCATCCGCAGTCTGCCGCTGCTCGACCGATTGGGCGAGCCCGGCGACGCGCTGGGTCGCTCCCGACAGCTCGCTGGCGAGGCGGTTGGCTTCGGTCTCCAGCGATGCGATCGTCTGGGCGTTGCGCTCCAGCGTGCTCCGCAGTTCCTGGAGCTGCTGTTCCAGCTGCGCCGTTCCGACCGGCTGTTCGGGAATCCGCGACGCCAGCGCCCCGAGCTGCTGCTCGATTTCCGCGATGCGCGCCGCGGCCGCCTCGCCGTTCGCGGCAGCCTGCTCTTCCGACTGACGGGCGGCGGCAGCCGCCTGCTCTTCCGACTGACGGGCGGCAGCCGCCGCCTGCTCTCCCGACTGGCGGGCGGCCTCGGTCGCCTGGCGTGCCGTCTCGGCCACCTCGGCGATGCGTGCCTCGAGCGCGCTCACCGTCTCGGCAAGATCGCCGGCACCGGATTGAGCTCCTTCCTGGGGCCGCTCCGCCGCTTCCAGCCGTGCCGCGAGCTCGTCGACCCGGGACTGGAGCGCGGCGACGTTGGCCGGGCTCCGCGGCTCGCCGAATGCCGGCGTCAGCAGCTCGCTCGCCCACCACGGGGCGGTGAGGGCGGTGCCGAGGGCCAGCAGCGACAGCACCGTCGCGGCGACGGCCAGCTTTCGTCCGCCGGCGCGCCGCGAACCCGGTGCGGCACCTTCGGGAGGGCGCGAGGCATCCGCGGCGGGCAGCGAAGCGGCAGGCAGGGTATCGGCTGCCCGTTCGTCGACCGGCCGGGGCTCGTCGTCGGGTCCGGAGGCGCGATCGTCCACGACTTCGCCTTCGAATAGCCGCTCCGGCCCCGGCGTTTCCGCGGATGCTTCCCCGACGGGCTCCTCGCTCGGCGCGGCGGCGGCGAGTTCCTCGGCGTCGAGGGCGATGCCGTGGCGGGTCGCGGCGGCCAGCAGGTCGGCATGGCGCGCGGTCGGGATCGCGCCGCGCTTCTTCCATCCCTGGACCGTGGTCACGGGGATTTCCAGCTTGTGCGCCATGGGGCGAATGCCCCCGAACTTCTCGATGATGCGCTCGGCGGCGCCCGCCGTCGGCGTCCCCTCGGCAGGGTCCGGCGTCGGGTCGTCCGGCTGGTCGGGGCGAGGGCTCATGAACTGCGTTCCCTGTTTCTCGGGCGAGAGCGTCAACCGCTCCACGGAAACTCCTACCGGAGCAGGTCGAGCAGGGTGGCCTGCTCCGGCCGTTCGGCTACGCGGATCGCGTGCCAGGGCATCGTACGCGCCTCCATGGCGACGGCTGTGCTGAGGCACAGGGCGTCGACGGCGACGAGACGTGCATCCAAGCCCGCCTGCCCGGCAAGCCTAACAAAGCTTCTTGCCGTACGAGGAGAGAAAAACAGGACCGCGTCGATTGTTCCCGCGTACAGCTCGCGTACCGTCGATTCCGCGAGAGAGGCGGCGGGACGGGCTGCGTACAGAACCGCGCGCTCGACTACAAAGCCCGCTGCCGCCAGCGCCGCGCCGAGGTCGCCGGCCACCGCAGTACCGGCGGCATGCACCAGCCGCCCCGCGCCCGGAACCAGGGAACGGGCGACCAATGCGGTCAGATCGCCGACGTCGCCGCCGGCGCTGCGGACATCCGCGAAACCGGCCGCCCGGGCAGCCCGCGCGGTCGCGTCGCCGACGGCAAAAGCCGGTAGCGAGCGCTCGGACGTACGCGCGGCAGCGGCTCGTACGCCATTGGCGCTCGTGAACAGCAGGGCCTGTGCGCCCGCCAGATCGAGGGGCGGTCCCGCATGATGCTCGATTTCGAGCATCGGATCGATCAAAGCCGTGGCGCCCCGCGCCTCGACGAGGGCCGCCAGCGCGCGGCCGTCTTCTCCCGGGCGTGTCACCAACAGGCGCCGGTACGGTCCGCTCACGGGGCGAAGAAGCCCGGCGGCAGCCGCGACTTCAGTTCCCGCCCGGCATCGGAGCCGAGCTGCGCGGCGTCGGCGGCGGCGCCGTGGCGGCTGGCGCGCAGGATCTGCCGCCCATCCGGCGAGGCGACGAGCCCGTCCAGGTGCAGCCCGTCCGGCCGAAGCTCGGCCAGCGCCGCGATCGGCGTGCGGCACGACCCGTCGAGCACCGCGAGCAGCGCGCGCTCGGCCGTGATGCGCAGCATCGTGTCGCCGCAGTTCAATGGGGCGAGCAGGGCTCGCGTCTCGGCGTCGTCCGCGCGCACTTCGATGCCGATCGCACCCTGCGCCACCGCGGGGAGCATCACCGAGGGCTCGATCACCGAGGTGGCCCGGTCGGCGATGCCGAGGCGATTGAGCCCCGCCAGTGCCAGCAGCGTCGCGTCCGCCTCGCCCTCGGCCAGCTTGCGCAGCCGCGTGTCGACATTGCCGCGGAAGGGCACGACCTTCAGGTCCGGCCGTCTGGCCAGCACGAGCGCCTGGCGGCGCAGGCTCGCCGTACCGACGACGGCGCCTCGTGGCAACTCGTCGATCGATGGCGCCTTCGGCGAGAAGAACGCGTCGCGCGGATCCTCGCGCGGCAGGACGCAGCAGATGTCGAGGCCGTCCGGCAGCCAGGTCGGCACGTCCTTCATGGAGTGGACGGCGAGGTCGATGCGGCGATCGACGAGCGCCTCTTCGATCTCCTTGGTGAACAGGCCTTTGCCTCCGGCCTCGCTCAGCGTCCGGTCCAAGATCGCGTCACCGGTCGTCCGGATCACGACGATCTCGATCGCGCCCGGCTGCGCGAGGGCCGGATGGGCGGCGGCGAGGCGGTCCCTGGTCTGGTGGGCCTGGGCGAGCGCGAGCGGGCTGCCGCGGGTCCCGATTCTCAAGCGAGTGGTCATGCCGCCCTGTTTATTCCCAACGCACCGGCGAGGAAAGCCCTGTAGCGTCGCGGCGCCAAACGGGTGGCGGGCCGCAGCGCCAAAAGGGTGGCGGGCGGCGGTGTCACGCTCTATCTAAGGGAGAATGGCGGCCTCGCCCCGAGTCCCCCTCCGGATTACCAATGATCACGGAAAAGCGGCAGATCATCTTCTCGAACGATGCGCTGAAGGACGCGGTGCTGCTGTTCCGTACGATGCATCCGGACCTGGTTCCCCACGGCCAGCTTCACCGCGTCTGGGTTTCGGCCGAGCCCGAGGTCGGCGTCTACGCGCAGTTCGAGCAGCTCGGCGCCCGGCGCTACAACGAGCTCAGGCTCGGACGGCGCGAGATCGCGGCCTGTGTCATCCTTTATTGCCGCAAGCACAAGATCCCGCTGCCCCGGACAGCGGACAAGTTCCTGGAGGTCGAGGGCGGATGCGTCTCACTGGTGATCACCAAGCAGTTCAGCCCCGGTCCGTGACCGTGCTGGGCATCGAGACGAGCTGCGACGAGACGGCGGTCGCCGTCGTCACGTCGGGGCGGGAAATCCGTTCGAACCTCGTCCTCTCGCAGCTCGCCGAGCACGGGCCCTATGGCGGCGTCGTTCCCGAGATCGCGGCACGCGCCCATCTCGAGCAGGTGGACGGGTTGATGGCGCGCGCGCTGGCCGAGGCGGGGCTGGACTTCGCCGATCTCGACGGCGTCGCCGCGACCGGCGGCCCGGGGCTGATCGGCGGCGTGATCGTCGGGGTCATGACCGCCAAGGCGGTCGCCGCCGTGCACGGACTGCCCTTCCTCGCCGTCAACCACCTGGAAGGCCATGCGCTGACCGCGCGGCTGACCGACCCGGAACTGGACTTCCCCTATCTGCTGCTGCTGGTGTCCGGCGGGCACAGCCAGTTCCTCCTGGTCGAGGGCGTCGGCCGCTACCGCAGGCTCGGCACCACGATCGACGACGCGGTCGGCGAGGCCTTCGACAAGGCGGCCAAGCTGATGGGCCTGGGATATCCCGGCGGCCCGTTGCTGGAGCGCGCGGCTGAGAACGGAGATTCCGCCCGCTTCGCCCTGCCACGCCCGATGAAGGGCCGGCCCGGCTGCAATCTGTCCTTTTCCGGCCTGAAGACGGCCGTGCGCTTCGCCATCGAAGCCTTGCCGACGCCGCTCTCCGAGGCCGACCGGCGCGATCTTGCCGCCTCGTTCCAGGAGGCCGTGGCCGACGCGCTCGCCGACCGCGCGCGCCGCGCCGTCGCTCTGGCCCGGGCGGCGCATCCTGGGCTCCGCGCCCTGGTGGTGGCCGGCGGGGTAGCCGCCAACCGCGTGATCCGGGCGCGGCTGGCCGATCTCGCCGAAGGGGCCGGGATGCGGTTCGTGGCACCGCCGCTGTCGCTGTGCACCGACAACGGCGCCATGATCGCCTGGGCCGGGGCGGAGCGGCTGGCGATGGGCCTCGCCGACCCGCTCGACTTCGCGCCGAGGCCGCGCTGGCCGCTCGATCCGGCGGCGCCGCGCGTGACCGGCGCCGGCATCAAGGCTTGAGCGCATGACGGTCCGTTCCACCTTCCCGATCATCGGCGTCCTGGGGGCCGGGGCCTGGGGCACCGCGCTTGCCGTCGCCGCGGGCCGGGCCGGGCGGCGCGCGGTGCTGTGGGCGCGCCGCCCCGAGGCGGCCGAGGAGATCGCGCGCGACGGCGCCAACCACCGATACCTGCCGGGCATCCGCCTCGACCCGGTCCCCGCACCAACCGACGACGCATCGGATCTCGGCGCGTGCGATGCCGTGCTGCTGGCGATGCCGGCGCAGCATTTGCGCCCGGCCGTCGCGATGCTGCGCCCGCATCTGCGTCCCGGCGTTCCGGTCGTCGTCTGCGCCAAGGGCATCGAGATCGGCAGCGGCGCGTTGATGTCCGAGGTCGTCGCGGTCGAGCTGCCGTCGGCGCCGCTGGCCGTGCTGTCGGGGCCGACCTTCGCCGCGGAGGTCGCGCGCGGCCTGCCGACCGCGGTCGCGATCGCGTGCCGCGACCGGGCGCTCGGCGAGGCGCTGGCGACGGCGCTCGGAAGCCGCAGCTTCCGTCCCTACTGGAGCGACGACGTGGTCGGGACGGAGATCGGCGGGGCGGTCAAGAACGTGCTCGCGATCGCCTGCGGCATCGTCCAGGGCCGTGCGCTCGGCGACAACGCCCGCGCCGCGCTGATCACCCGCGGCCTCGCCGAGATCGGACGGCTCGGCGCGGCGCTGGGAGCGCGGCGGGAGACGCTGATGGGCCTGTCGGGGCTCGGCGATCTGACCTTGACCTGCACGAGCCTCCAGTCGCGCAACACGTCGCTCGGGGCGGCGCTGGGCGCGGGGCGGCGGCTTGCCGACGTGCTGGCAGGGCGGCATTCCGTCGCCGAGGGCGTGACGACCGCGCGCGCGGTGACGGCGCTCGCCGCGCGCCTCGGCGTCGACATGCCGATCTGCGCCGCGGTCGAGGCGATCCTCGACCGCGGCGCCGACATCGACGAGACCGTGACCGCGCTGACGAGCCGGCCGTTCCGGCCCGAGGGCGAATGAGGGGCATCCACTCCGTTTGCGCGGGGTGCCGCGATGCGCTACGGTCCCGTCGCAACCGAGGGAGCGAGACGTGCTGTACATCATCGATTGCGTCGACAAGCCCGGCAGCGCCGCCGTCCGCAGCGCGAACCGCGCCGAGCATCTGGCCTATCTGGAGGCCCTGGGCGACCGGCTCCACGCCGCCGGGCCCACGCTGTCGGAGGACGGACAGTCCATGACCGGCAGCCTGCTGATCATCGACTTCGCGGACCGTGCGGAGGCCGAGGGCTTCTGCGCCGGCGATCCCTACGCGAAGGCGGGGCTGTTCCAGTCGGTCACGATCCGGCCGTGGCGCCGCGTGCTGCCGCGGGGCTGACGACGCCATGGCCTACTGGCTGTTGAAGTCGGAGCCGTTCAAGTACTCCTGGGACCGCCTCGTGACGGAGGGTCGGACCCATTGGGACGGCGTGCGCAACCATCAGGCATCCAACAACCTGAAAGCCATGAAGACCGGCGATCGCGGCTTCTTCTACCATTCCAACGAAGGGTTGGAAGTGGTCGGCGTGGTCGAGGTGGTCAAGGAATACTACCCCGACCCCTCGGACGGGTCGGGACGCTTCGGCATGGTCGACGTGGTGCCGGTGATGCCGGTGCGAACGCCGGTCACGCTGAAGCAGATCAAGGCCGACCCCGAACTGTCGGCGATGGCGCTGGTGCGCCAGTCGCGGCTGTCGGTCTGCCCCGTCAGCGAGGATCATTGGCGCAAGGTCTGCGCCCTGGCCGGCATCGACGCGTAGGTGACCGGCCTCAGCCCGGCTGCCGGCGCGGCCGCCCACGCCGTTTGCCCCGGGACGGCGCCGGCCTGGCGCCGCTCCGCCGTCCGGCCAGCCGCGCGTGGAGGCGTTCGGCGGTCCGTCGCACCTCGGGGTTGACGTCCAGCAGCGTGCGGTCGCCGCGGACATGGGCGACGAAGGCGGCGTGCAGCGGCGCGTGGCGGTCCGATCGGCCGGTCTGCTCGAACCAGGCGATCAGGCGTTCGCCGTAGCCGCGCGCCTCGAACAGTCCCAGCAGGTACAGCAGGTCGTCCGTTGGGAACGGGCCGGACCCGCCCAGGTCGAGCACATCGCCTAGATGGCGGGCCGCGGCGCCGAAATTGTCCTCGGCGAGTTCACGCGCGGCGTCCGGCACGCGGGGGCTGGACGGGGCGGCGAAGGACGCGGCCGCTTCGGCGAGTCCCGCCCGCCCGCCGTCCTCGGCGGCAGCATCGAGGGCGTCGGCATCGCGGACGTCGGCATAGGGCGTTCCCTGATCGCCGGACGCGGGGTCCCGGGCCGCGTGACCGCGCATCAGCTTCAGGTCCTCGGCGGTGTAGAACTCCTGCAGGAAGGCGGTCAGCCATTGCATCTTCTGGCGGGTGCGCCGCGTGCCATGGCGCATCAGGTACCAGACATTGAAAAATCGTTCGGCGAGCTGGTAGCCGGCCCGGCTGCCCGACGTCTCCACCTCGGCAACCAGCCCGAGATTCTTCAGCCGGCTGAGCTGGGAGGACACGGTCGTGACCTCCACCCCCGTCGCCACCGAAAGGTCGTGCGACGTGATCGGGTCCCAGTTGAGCGCGATCGCGTCGAGGATCGAGCGCTGCAGCTCCGTCCGCAATTCCTCCACGCGCGCCTTGTAGTAGGGGGTTAGCTGGTCCAGCAGCACTTCCAGGTCGTCGAAGGCGGTATCGCTCTCCGTACGCTCGAGAAGCTGGTAGAGCAGGGCGAGGATGCGCGGGTTGCCGTCGGCCAGGGCGTGCAGTACGCGCAGCCGCTGCGGTTCGCGCCGCACGATCTCCATCACGGGCGTGCCGGCTTCGCCGCGCGCTGCCGCCAGGCGCTCCATGCAGAGCAGCGCCTCCCGTTCGTTCAGCGGGTCCAGCATGTCGATCCGGAAGAACTCGTAGAAGGCCGCCTGGGGATCACCGATCTGCCGCGGGAACCGCGACGAAGCGGCATAGACGATCGGGCCGCGGCGCGACTGCAGGATGCGGCGCAGCTTCCAGTGCTGCTCGGCCGGAAGAGCGTCGAGCACGAGGTCCAGGTTATCGACCAGCAGCACCGGCCGCCGTCCGGTCCGCGCCGCCCGGTCGAGAAAGGCGTCGGCTGCCTCGTCCGCGCCGCGCCATGCCGGCCCCCGCAACTCGCGGTCCAGCAGATCGGCCGCCTCGCCGTCGCCGGACCGTTCCAGCCAGTCCGCCAGCGCCTCTGCGCAGTTGCGCCAGAAATGATCGAGGCTGCGCACGTTGTACTGCTCTTCGCGAAAAGTCAGCGGCAGCAGCGTCCGCGCGAGGGTCGGGTCGCGGGCGATGCCGATCGCGACGCGGCGCAGCAGGCTGGTCTTGCCCATCCCGCGCTGGCCGATGGCGACGCGGTGCCCGGCCTCGCCCTCGATCCCCATGTTCCGGAGCTGGCGCAGGAGGAACTCCAGCAGTTCCTGGCGGGCGGTGAAGCCGGCGAGGAAATCCTCCTCGCCCAGGCGCCGGGGGTCGTAGATCGCGATGCCGGTCATCGCACGCCGTCCATGTGGCCGCCGTCGATGTGATAGCGCAACCAGTAACGGCGCAGCAGGCCGGAGCGGAAGCGGAACCGCGGCTCCTCGCCGTCGGGCACCTCGGCCAGGTAGCCGTCATTGGTCAGAATGGTCAGCAGATCCCTCAGCGCCCGCATGTCCAGGCCATGCGGCGGGCCGGCCAGCCGAGCCCGCAGCGTTCCCAGCCGTTCGCCCGCCGGCTCGCGCGCGCAGGCGGCGAGGATGCTGCGCAGGGCGTCGGTCTCCGGCCGTGGAAAGTTCTTCGAGAGGTGTTCCTCCCAGGTCACGAAATAGGGGCGCCGCCCGGCGGCCAGCATGGCCTCGAAAGCGGCGTCCACGTCCGCGGGCGTGGCGAGGGGGCGGCCGCAGGGGCCGGATGGACCGCTCGGCCGGATTTCGCGGGCGACGAGGTCGAGGTAGTAGGGCGACAGCCAGCCGAGTTCGCGCGCGAAATGAGTGAAGGCCGTCCGCTCGAGGGCGAAGGGATGGAGCACGGCCCCGCCGCTCGAAAGGAAGTCCAGGAAGGCGCTTGCCTCGTCGGGTTCGAACGGCTCGAGCGGGTAGAGGGTCAGGTCGACGAGCGCCCCGCCGATCTCGCCGCGCTTGGCAATGGTGTCGAGGCCGATCGAGCCGGTGAACAGCCAGCGGACCCTGGAATAGCGCTGCTGCAACCGCCGCAGGCCGTAGAGGAATGCCCGCGCCCCCTCCGGGTCGTCGCGCAGGCGCGCGGCAAGGAACAGCGCCAGCTCGTCGATCAGGATCAGCGTGTCCCTGCCGCGTTCGTGAAGACCGCGGACCAGTGTTTCGGCGAAGGAGACCCAGTCCATCCGGCCCAGGGCCTCCTGCCATCCGTTGGCGAGATCCTTGGAGAAGAGCTGGTTGAGGAGCTGCCTCGCACGCCCCTCGGTCTTTTCCGCAAGGCCTTCCTGTTCCTCGATCCGGCGGCAGATCTCGAAGAGGAATTCCGTTTCCCGGCTCATTCCCTCGACGTCGCACAGGACCGCCGTCCAGCCTCGGCCGCGAACGTCCTCGGCAACGCGGTTGATCAGCCAGGTCTTGCCGACGCGGCGGGGCGCCAGCATCAGGATGCTGCGGCCGAGGCGGAGATGGTGCAGGAGTTCCGCGCGCTCCCGGGAGCGATCGAACATCGACGTTCCCCAAATACGAATTTATCCAAAGATGAATAAATTCGTATTTGGATAAATGCAAACGGAAAAAAGAAAACCGGGCTCGAAAGCCCGGCAAATCAGCTCCGCCCGATCAGGAGTGGCGGGAAAGATCGGCGGCGGCGGCTCGGAAATCCCGGGTGGCGCGGGTCATGCGCCGGGCGAGGGCCGCCGCGTCCGCGGCGCCGGCGGCATCCCCGGTGCCGCGCAGCACCTGGTCGAGAATCATGACGCAGCTGCCGGTGCCGAGACGGGTCAACCGCCGCACGGGGTCCGAGTCGGCGGGCACGGCGCCGGCAGGCAAGGCGCCGCGCCCGATCACCGTCACTTCCGCATCACTCGACATGGTCTTCCCCTTCCCGGCCGCCAGCGGGCCTTCCGGGAAGGGTAACGGCTGCTCGTTAAGGGGGCGTAAACGAGCCGGAAGATAGTCGACCGGTCATCCTGCCCGGATCTCGGACAGGAAGCGGTCGACCTCGCCCGCCAGGCTGCGCGACTGGCCGGTCAGGCCCTGCGCCGCGTCGAGCACCGTGCCCGCGGCTTTGCCGGTCGTATCGGCAGTCCGCGTCACGTCGGTGATCGTGTCGGAGACCGAACGCGTTCCCGCCGCCGCCATTTCGACCGCGCGCGCGATCTCCTGGGTCGCGGCGCTCTGCTCCTCGACCGCGGCCGCGATCATCGCGGTGATCTCGTTGATCTCGCCGATGGTGCGGCCGATCCCCTGGATGGCGCCGGCTGCATCCTTGGTCACGGTCTGCATCGTGCCGATCTGGCTCGCGATCTCCTCCGTCGCTTTGGCGGTCTGGTTCGCCAAGCTCTTGACCTCGCTGGCCACGACCGCGAAGCCCTTGCCGGCTTCGCCGGCCCGCGCGGCTTCGATGGTCGCGTTCAGCGCCAGCAGATTGGTCTGATTCGCGATGTCGTTGATCAGCCTGACCACTTCGCCGATGCGCTCGGCGCTTTCCATGAGGCTCTGGACCGTGGCGTTGGTGCGTTCCGCGTCGGAGACGGCGCGGCCTGCGATGGAGGCGGACTGCCCGACCTGGCCCGCGATCTCGTTGATGGAGCCGGCGAGCTGGGCGGCCGAGACGGAGACGGACTGCACGTTGTCGAGCGCGGCCTCGGCGCCTGACGCCGCCTCGCCGGAGCGTCGGGCGGCCTGGCCGGCGACGTCCGCCATGGAGGCCGCCGTCTCCGCCATGCGGTCGGACGCGTCGCCGATCTCGCGGACGAGGCGGCTGACGGTGCCCTGGAACCGGTCGGCCAGCGCGAGCAGGGCATCGCGCTTCTCCCGCTCGGCGCGCTGGGTTTGTGCTTCCTGCTCGGAATGCAGCAGTTCGATCTTGCGGGCGTTGTCGCGGAAGACGCGGACCGCCGCCGCCATGGCGCCGATCTCGTCGCGGCGGTCGGCGCCGGGCACCTCGACCGAACTGTCGCCCCGGGCGAGCTGCGCCATCGCCGCCGACATCGCGCGCAGCGGACGGACGGTGAACCGCCCGAGCAGGAGGTTGAGAACGATGAGCTGGCCGACGAGGACGATCATCGACATCGCGGTCTGGTTGACCAGCGCGGTCCGTATGGCCGCGTTCTGGCGATGGAGGCTCCAGGCGATCATGAGCGTGCCGGTGATCTGGGTGCCGCGCAGGTTGGTGACCGGCGTGGCGACGATCAGGTGACTGGCCGTCGTCATCGTCAGGGTGCCCGACCCTTCCAGGACCTGCTTCAGCAACGCCTTCTCCTCGCCGAGCGCGTAAGGCGGCAGGGTCTCGTGCTGGAACTCGATGAGCACGCTGCCGTCGGCATGGGTGGCGTAGACGGCCGCGAGTTCGGTGCCCTCGACCCTGGCGAGGGGAAGGAACTCGCTCTCGATCGCAGCGCCGTCGTGCCCGGAGACGCCGATGCGGATCGCCGTCGCCAGCATTTCCGACTTCGTGCGTGCGCTCGCCGTCGCCTGGTCGATCAGGCTGGCGCGCTGCTCGACGGCCTGGAGGCCCACGATCAGCACGAAGCCGAGTACGATGGCGGCGGTGAATGCAGCCGTCACCTTTCGGCCGACGGTCCAAAAGCCGCGCCTGGCGGCAAGGGCCGTCTCCGGCGCGTTCATGTCAGCGGTCATGTGTCCTCCGGTCCCCCCGCGGCGGCGCACGGCAATCGGGACCGGGACAAAGGGCGGACGGCGCGGGAAGCCGGCGCCCCCCGCGGCATGCTCGTCACCCGGAACTCGGCCCCCGTGGGCTGCCGTGCGTGCGGCCGCCTCTCCAGTAATTATTTCCCTTCCTAAATGTCGGTAGGTTAACATCTAGTTAACATTTGGTTTTTCCGAACCCCGGCCGAGAACTTCCCTGCCTTGCGGCTTGGTCCCTATTGCGGAAGGCGGGCAACGCGTCGCGCCCTCGACGCGGACGGCGCTCCGTAGCCGGCGGACGGCGGAAAAGAAGGGATGCCGACTTGTCGGCGGCGGGGTGGCGCGGATAGATTGATCCTCGACCGGAAGGAGCCGCGTCTCGAACGTTTCGGTTCGGCCGCTGCCCGTAAACGAAAACGAACCATCGGGGGAAACGCGAACCTATGTCCAACGCAGACACCCTCTTCGAGCCTCCCGCCGAGATCGCGAAATCGGCCTGGGTGGACGCGGCGACCCATGCGCGCATGTACGAACAGTCGATCCGGGATCCCGAGGGCTTCTGGGCCGAGCACGGCAAGCGCATCGACTGGATCGAGCCCTACACCCGGGTCCGGGATGCCAGCTTCCGCGGCGACGTCCATATCCGCTGGTTCGACGACGGCAAGCTGAACGTCAGCGCCAACTGCATCGACCGGCACCTCGCCGACAAGGCGGATCGGACGGCGATCGTCTGGGAAGGCGACGACCCCGCCGAATCGCGGCACATCACCTACCGCGAGCTGCACGAGCAGGTCTCGCGCTTCGCCAACGTGCTGAAGGCGCATGGCGTCAAGAAGGGCGACCGGGTCACGATCTACCTGCCGATGATCCCGGAAGCCGCCTACGCGATGCTGGCCTGCGCGCGCATCGGGGCCGTCCATTCCGTCGTCTTCGGCGGTTTCTCGCCCGACTCGCTGCGCGACCGCATCGTCGATGGCGATAGCCATGTCGTGATCACCGCCGACGAGGGGCTGCGCGGCGGGCGCAAGGTACCGCTGAAGAAGAACGCCGACGAGGCGCTGTCGTCGTGCCCCGGCGTGCGCCGCCAGTTCGTCGTCCGGCGCACCGGCGGCGCGGTCGACTGGGTCGAGGGGCGGGACTTCTGGTGGCACGAGGAATGCGCCGGGGTGTCGGCCGAATGCCCGCCCGAGCCCATGGGCGCCGAGGACCCGCTGTTCATCCTCTACACCTCCGGTTCGACCGGCAAGCCGAAGGGCGTCCTGCACACCAGCGGCGGCTATCTCGTCTTCGCGTCGATGACGCACCAGTACGTCTTCGACTACAAGCCGGGCGAGGTGTACTGGTGCACGGCCGACGTCGGCTGGGTCACCGGCCACAGCTACATCGTCTACGGCCCGCTCGCCAACGGCGCCACCACCCTGATGTTCGAGGGCGTGCCCAACTACCCGAGCGCCTCGCGGTTCTGGGAAGTCGTCGACAAGCACAAGGTCAGCATCTTCTATACCGCCCCGACCGCGATCCGCGCGCTGATGCGCGAGGGCGAGGAGCCGGTGAAGCGGACCAGCCGCGCCAGCCTGCGCATCCTCGGCTCGGTCGGGGAGCCGATCAACCCGGAGGCGTGGCTGTGGTTCCACCGCGTCGTCGGCGACGGCCGCTGCCCGATCGTCGACACATGGTGGCAGACCGAGACGGGAGGCCTGATGATCACGCCGCTGCCGGGCGCGATCGCGACGAAGCCCGGATCGGCGACGAAGCCCTTCTTCGGCGTGAAGCCCGTCATCGTCGACAACGACGGCAAGGTGCTGGAAGGGGCCACCGAGGGCAACCTCTGCATCGCCGAGAGCTGGCCCGGCCAGATGCGCACCGTGTACGGCGATCACCAGCGCTTCGTGCAGACCTACTTCTCGGCCTTCGAGGGCATGTACTTCACCGGAGACGGCTGCCGGAGGGACGAGGACGGCTACTATTGGATCACCGGTCGCGTCGATGACGTCATCAACGTCTCCGGCCACCGCATGGGCACGGCCGAGATCGAGAGCGCGCTGGTCGCCCATCCGAAGGTCGCCGAGGCGGCGGTGGTCGGTTACCCGCACGATCTCAAGGGCCAGGGCATCTACGCCTACGTGACGCTGAACGCCGGCGAGACGCCGTCGGAGGACCTGCGAAAGGAACTCGTCGCCTGGGTCCGCAAGGAAATCGGGCCGATCGCGAGCCCCGACCTGATCCAGTGGTCGCCCGGCCTGCCGAAGACGCGCTCGGGCAAGATCATGCGCCGCATCCTGCGCAAGATCGCCGCCAACGAGCACGAAGCTCTCGGCGACACCTCGACGCTGGCCGATCCCGCCGTCGTCGGCGATCTCGTCGAGAACCGCATGAACCGCGGCTGA
>NZ_DASYHS010000265.1:0-11954 GCF_035998295.1 Arenibaculum sp.
CAGCTCGCCCCGCAACGCCTCCAGCGCAACTTTCGCCTTGAACTCAGCCGTGTAATGCTTCCGCTTTCCCGTCATCGGGTCCGTCCTTTCCCCAGGGCGAACCAAGCTTAGCCGACTGCTCGGGTGATGGGGACCACCTCAGTCGCGAGCTGCCTCGTGTTCACTTGAGCTCGCCTGAAACCGTCCGGGATCGACATCCAGCTGCACACGGAGCGCACACGTGGCAAGCATCACCGCCTCTCCCCTCCGACAGCTGGCGGGTCCAGGTCCGGCGCAAGGGTCGCTATGTGAGCGAGACCTTCCGCCTGCGCAAGGACGCCGATGAACAGGCCCGCGCGACCGAGAGCCGCATCGACCGCGGCCAGGAACCGCTCACCCGCGGGCGAACCGATCCCGTCACCTTCAGCGATCTCATCGGCCCTCATGTCGCAGACATGACCAAGGTTGGCAAGGCGCCGCGTCGAACGAAGTCGTTCAGCCTCGATCTGCTCAAGGACCGTCTCCGCAAGACAAGGATCGCCGACCTGACGCGCGAGCGGCTGATCGCCTCCGGCAAGGCCCGGGCCCGCGAGGAAGCCGGTTCGGTCGCGCTGGCCGTGGACTTCGCCTATATGCGCACCATCGTCGCCCATGCCGCGGCCACCCACGGCATAGCGGTCTCGTCGAAGCTGCCTTCAGTCGGGCCTGCCGGCTATCGCGGATCGAGGATCTGCATTTCCATGACCTGCGCCACGATGAGCAAGCCGCCTGTTCGAGGCAAGCTTCACGACCGAGCAGGTCGCTTCGTGACCCGCCGGCGGGACTGGAAGATGCTCAAGCGCTACACCAATCTGAGATCGGAGAGCCTGCATCGGTTGGGTGCCTTGAACCGAAGCGCTCCGGCAAGGGGCACGAGCCGGAGAGGCTCTGCGGCCATGATCGCCTCCTGCTCCATTTCCATGGACCGGCCCGGCGCTGTGCTATGGTCGGGAACGAACCGGCCAAGGGGAACGGGCCATTCCTTGTCCCGGGCGGCATAAGGTAAAGAAGACGATGGTAGGTCAGGTTCCGGAACCCGGATCGGATGGTTACGTAACCCTGCTGCGCGACCTGAAGGAGCGAATCCGCGCCGCGCAGCTGCGGGCCGCCATCTCCGTCAACCAGGAACTCATCTTGCTCTACTGGAGTATCGGCCAGGAGATCAGGAACCGGCAGGAACTGGAAGGCTGGGGAGCCCGGGTCATCGACCGCCTCGCCAACGACCTCCGGCGCGACTTCCCCGAGATGACAGGACTGTCGGCCCGGAACCTTAAATACATGCGGGCGTTTGCGGAGGCCTGGCCCGACCACGAATTCGTGCAACAGGTTGTTGCACGATTGCCGTGGGGCCATAACCTCCGCCTCCTCGATGCCGTTAAGGCTCCGGCCGAACGGGAATGGTACGCCCGTCAGACGATCGAGCATGGCTGGAGCCGCAACGTTCTCGTCCACCAGATCGAGAGCGACCTTTTCCGCCGCCAGGGCAAGGCATTAACGAACTTCGCGCGCACCTTGCCCGCCGAGCGCTCGGAACTGGCGCAGCAGCTGGTCAAGGACCCTTACAGCTTCGATTTCCTCTCACTCGGGCCAGATATGTTGGAGCGCGACTTGGAACGCGGGCTCCTGGAGCATCTGCGGTCGTTGATCCTGGAGCTTGGGAAGGGCTTCGCCTTCGTCGGCAGCCAGTATCACCTCGAAGTCGGCGGACAGGACTACTACCTCGACCTCCTGTTTTATCACCTGCGTCTGCGCTGCTTCGTCGTAATCGAGCTGAAGATCGAGGAGTTCAAGCCGGAATTCGCCGGCAAGATGAACTTCTACCTGTCCGCGGTGGATGACCTTCTGCGCCATCCCGCCGACGAGCCGAGCATCGGCATCATCTTGTGCAAGAACCGGAACGAGGTCGTCGTCGAATACGCGCTGCGCGACACGACCAAGCCGATGGGCGTGGCCCAGTACCGGCTTTCACCGTCCCTGCCGGCACAGCTCCGGGCGGACCTGCCCACCGTCGAGGACTTCGCCCGCGAATTTCCGCTGATGTCGGTCGTCGAGCTGCGGATCGAGACCGAGCGCGCACTCCGCTCATTGCTGACGCTGCACGGCCTGGAAGCGGGCCGAATGACTACCATTAGAGAGGCCTTACAAGAGTTGTCGCGCATTGGTGAACTTCCGTCAGGCACGGAAGCCTTCCTCGACGCACTGGACGTCATGACCCAGGCTGCGCACGTTCTGGATGTGGATACCGAAGCGACCGAACGATCCATCCGGATCGGCGCAACTTTCCTGGCCGAGTTGCAGCGTCTCACCGAAAACCGGGAGTGAACCGGTTATCGACCGGTGGCTATCAGATCGCGCCAGCCCTGGCGTGTTATCCAGAGCACCCATCACACCCTCCTGAAAAGAAGGTCCCGATACGCTCAACAAACAAGAGCAAGTTCGACGACGCGGCCCACCCCAGGGGCTATGCATTCGTGCCCGGCATGCCCGTATAGCCGGGCGTTCGAACCGTCGCCCTGATTTGGACGCGTTCCGGTGGATTGGACACGCAGCGCCAGAAGCTTCAACGTACCTCCGGACGGCGGCAGGCTGGTTCGCGGATATCCATCGTCAACGATCCGCCGATGGAACCAATATCAAATTGGTATCTTGAAGGTGCGCACGGAATGCAGCAGAATGCTCGCTGATGCACCGAAGAGTTCCGAAACAATGGAGCCAATCTCATAATTGGTTCCAGATCATCTGTTCCGACCTGGATCTCCCTCGGGGCATGGGACGGCGAGAAGGACCGGGCATGATACTGGGGTTGAGCGTGGGCACGGCCCTCCTCTGGGTGGCCGCCATGGCCGCGGCCGGCATGGTCGGCGGCATCCTCGCGGGGCTGCTGGGGGTCGGCGGCGGGATCGTGATCGTCCCGGTCCTCTACCAGATCCTCGAGCTCATGAACGTCGATCCCGGCATCCGCATGCACCTCGCGGTCGGCACGTCCCTCGCGGTGATCGTTCCGACCGCCTTCATATCGGCACGAAGCCACGCCCGGCGCGGCTCGGTGGATACCGGGCTGCTGCGCTCCTGGGGGCCGGCCATCCTGGTCGGCGTCCTCGCCGGCACGCTTCTGGCGGGCGCCCTCGACGGAACGGTCCTGACCGCGATCTTCGCGACGGTCGCCCTGTTCGTCGCGGCCAACATGGTCCTGCGGCGCGAAGGCGCCAAGATCGCCGACGATTTCCCGAACCGGGGCGTCAAGATCGGCCTCGGCATGTTCGTCGGGAGCTTCTCGACCCTGATGGGCATCGGCGGCGGAACCCTGAGCGTGCCGATCCTGAGCGCCTTCGGCTATCCCGTGCGCCGGGCCGTCGGGACGGCCGCCGCGATCGGGATGATCATCGCCATTCCCGGGGCGATCGGCTACTCGCTGTGGGGCCTCGGCGTCCCCGGCCGGCCGCCCCTGACCGTCGGCTTCGTCAACCTGATCGGCCTCGCCGCCATCATCCCCATGACGACCCTGATGGCGCCGGTGGGCGCGCGCATCGCACACGCCATCCCCCAGCGCGCGCTGCGCTACAGCTTCGCCTTCTTTCTGGGCTTGAGCTCGATGCGCATGTTCTATGATCTCCTTACCTGATGCGGGGGCACCTGAAGCGGGAACGACGGATACCATCGCGTGCTGAAGTCGACCATCGCACTCCAGAAGCTGCGACGCATGATAGACGGCCGTGAATTCGGCACCGACGGCCGGCTTCCTCCCGAGCGCCAGCTCGCGGCCGAACTCGGCGTCGGGCGGCGCACCCTGCGCCAGGCGCTGGAAGTGCTCGAGGCGGAAGGCCGCATCTGGCGCCGGCAGGGGCAGGGCACCTTCTGCGGCCGGCCTCCCCCGACGCGCGGCTGGGTCGGCGACGTCAGCGGCCGCACCAACCCCGAGGAACTGATGGAGGTCCGGCTGCACTTGGAATCGGCCCTCGCCGGGCTCGCCGCGCTGCGCGCCACGGCCGAGGACATCGAGCGCCTGAACACCTTCGCCGCGCGCACGGCCGCCGCTTCGGACGCCGACGCTTACGAGCTCTGGGACGGCGCCTTCCACCGCAAGATCGCCGAGATCGCGGACAACGCCCTGTTCCTGGCCGTGTTCGACGCCGTCGACGCCGTGAGGCAGGAGACCTCCTGGGGAAAGCTGCGGGAAGCCGCGCGCACGGAGGAACGGCAGGCGCTATACGCCGGGCAGCACCGCCGCCTCGCCGATGCGATCGCGCAGCGCGACGGCCGGGCCGCCGAGCAGGCGATGCGCGAGCATCTGGACGCCGTCCGGGAAGGCCTGCTGCGCGTCACGGGCGTTCCGGCGCGGACGTGACGGCGGCGTTGACCGGCCCGCAGGGGAAGCTCGGATATCGCGAGGCATCGACCATCCGCACGCCTTCTAGGCCGTGCACCGCGAGCGCACCTGGTTCCGACCGAAATCAGTCCCCTGCTCGGGCACCAGCACCGCGATGCTGTTCACTTCGGCGGCGCCGGCCCGCCATGCGACGCCCGAGAGCGCAGCAGCGCAGAACGCGTTCCGGACCGCCGACTTGACAACTCCCATGTCTCCATCTCCCCTTCCTCAAAGCCATATCTCCATGTATTGGCTTGCTTCTTTCGCTCTAGGTTATTTTTTGAAAACTCAGATCTCTTCTTTGGTTTCACATAGGTCATGGAGAGAAACCGGATGCCCGCACCCCCCCTGGACGGCCGCGCTCGGCGCGCTGGCGCTCCTTGGCACGCAGGCCTTGCCCGCGAAGGCCGGCGACGTTGCGCAACGGCTGGACCGCAGCGCGTTCGAGGCAGTGAACGGCTCCGGCCGGCCTATCGCCTGCACCGCCCAGATCGCCCACTGGTTCTCGTTTCCGGTCGGCCGTGCGGCACCCGGCGGCGCCGTGCGCTCGGAACTGCTTTCCGACCCGTCGACCGGGACCGTGTTCATCGACAACGGCGCGGGCGACCTGCTGCCGGTGGAGGCCCTCTGGTGCGGCTTCGAGGGCCGGGCCTGGGAGACGCGGCACGTCGTGCTGCTCGCGCGGCGCCTCGGCGAGGCGCCCAGGGACGTGGCCGTGACCTGCATGCCGGGGGACGACCGCCTCCGATGCCGCTGAGCGCGACTGGTTCCTGCCCTAGGGGGCCGTCGCTTCGGGCAGAGGCTCCACCTCGCGACGGACCGGCGGCGGGACGTCGAGGCGGCCGGTGTCGGCGCCGGCGTCGGCGTCGGGGGCCTGCGGCACGTCGAACACGACGGTGCTCGACGTGCCGGAGAGGCCGTTGGCGATCGAGACCTCGGCCCCGATCTGCTGGGCCAGCGAGAAGATGATCCGCATACCCAGCGATCGGCTGCGCCGGGCGTCGAAGTCGGGCGGAAGCCCCCGCCCCCTGTCGCCGACGGTGATCCGGTAGCGGCCGTCGCCGGTCGGCCCCAGGCCCACCTGCACGGGTCCAGCCTCGCCGTCCGCGTAGGCGTATTTGAGCACGTTCGTCACCAGTTCGTTGACCATCAGGGCCATGGCGACGGCGACGTCCTGCGTCACCGCGACCGGGACGGCCTCGATCTCGAACAGGGTGCCGTCGGGTGCCGACGCCTGGAGATCGGCCGCCAAGGCCTGCAGGAAGACGGCCAGGTCGACCATCCCCGGCCCGTCGGTCTGGTAGAGCCGGTCATGGACGGCGGCAATGCTGCGGATCCGGTGGCTGGTATCGAGCAGGGCGCTCCGGGCCGCCGCATCCTCGATCGAGCGGAGCTGCAGGCTCACGATGCTGCTGACGAGCTGGAGGTTGTTCTTTATCCGGTGGTTGACCTCCTTCAGCAGCAGTTCCTGGCGCTCGGCCAGCAGCTTCTGCCGGCCGAGCGCGCGCCGCAGCTCCATCTGGCTCATGACCTGGTCGGCAAGCGCTTGGAGCGCGAACCGCTGCCCGTCGTCGAGGTCGCGCGGCTGACGGTCGAGGACGCACAGCACCCCCAGGCCGTGACCTTCGGTGCTCCGCAGCAGGCAGCCGGCATAGAAGCGCAGGCCGGGGGCGGCCGTGAACAGGGGATTGGCGCGCAGTTGCGGGTCCTGGAGTATGTCGGGGACCACCGTCACGCCGGGCTGCAGCAGGAACCGGCGGCAGTCCGGCGCCTCGATCGCGGCTTCCCGAAAGCCGAGACCGGTCTGCGCCTTGAACCACAGACGCCGGTCCGCAACCAGGCCGATGACCGCCACGGGGGCCCGGCAGATATGGGCGGCGAGTTCGACGAGCTGGTCGAAGCCCGGCTCGCGGGGCGTGTCCAGGATATCGTAGCGACGCAGCGCGGCAAGGCGGGCCGGATCGTCGGACATGTTCGTCGTCATGGTTCCGTTCCGCCTCGCCGGCTTGGGCAACGATCCCGGGCCGCGTCGACCGGAGGGGGCAGCATGCCCGCGCCCTCCCCGGGGGTTATCCCGAAGCCTCGATGAACTGCTGCTGTACGCTTTCCGGCATCTTGCGGATGTACAGGAACAGGTCGTCGAAATCGGCGACGACCTTCAGGGCCCGGATGTTCTGGAGGAGAATGGTCTTCCCCTCGATGTCGACCAGGCCGATCTCGCGCAGCTTGCGCAGCGTCCGGTTGGCGTGCACCAAGCTCAGTCCCAGCGTGTCCGCCAGGATCTCCTGCGTCACCGGCAGCTCGAAGGAACCGTTGCCCGCCAGTTCGACCGCCTCGAGCCGGCGGTACAGCTCCAGGACGATGTGGGCCATGCGTTCGAGCGCCGTGCGCCGGCCCAGGCTGGTGGCGCGCTCGGCGATGATCGATTCCTCGCGCGCGGCGAACCAGGTGAAGGCGGCGGCGACCCGCGGATGATCCCGGAAGGCCTCGACCAGCTGGGGGGTCTCGAAGGTGGCGAGCGTGCCGTCCGTCAGCATGGCGATGGAATGATCGGGGATCTCGAACAGCTGCAGGAACACGCCGAACACGTCCCCGGGCAGCAGGAAGTTGATGACGTGCCGCCGGCCGTCGCTCAAGGTCTTGTAGCGGATGGCCCAGCCGGCCTGGAGAATGCCGACCCGGTCGTAGCGCTCGCCCTGCTTCACGAGGTCGGTGCGCGCGGATACGGGCCTGCGGCTCTTCTCGAGGTCGCGGACGAAGGCGCGTTCCGCCTCGGAAAGGCTGAGAACCGTAGCGATCTTGCGCAGCAGCGGGCTCTCTCTTGCACTCATGACGTTCTCCGACCTCCGGTCCGGGCCGGTGGCCTTTCGACCTGGGAGCGGCGCCGCCGAGCCGCACTATGGACGCAAGTCGCGGCCGGCTCTTTAACATTTGTTATGAAGGCAGCGTTCAAGTCCGACCCGCCGCGCGACAAAAGGGCGCCTCGGCTGTTGAACCGGCCCGGCATTTCTTGTCACGAAATTTGACTACAGGCATCAGGAGGTCGGACTTGGCCCGCTCAGAAACGCCGACGCCCCCTCTACCGTCGGAGGGCGATCCGTCTTCCTGCAATCGGGACAGGGCCGCCGCGCGCGCGGCGCTGTCGGTATGCGAGTCGCTGATGCTCGCGCTGATCGATGCCGGGCTCATCGGCGCCGAGGAGATGCGCGGCGTGATGGAGGACGCAATGCGCGCCCATGCCGGCGAGACCGCCGACGCGATCGATGCCGAAGCCGTCAAGGAGATCGACCGCATGATCAGCACGATCGCCGGCGTCAGCCCGAAATAGCGGCTCGGCCGGAACCATCCGCCGGTCTCAGGACGGCCGTTCCGCCGCCTCGCGCCGCGGCTCCGGGATATGCGGTTGCCGGCCGGCGATCCGCGATGCGGGCAGGCGCACCCGCACCATGGTCCCCGAGCCCGGGCGGCTCTCGATGCGCAGCGTGCCGCCGTGTCCCTCCACCAGGGCCCGCGAGATCGGCAACCCCAGGCCGGTGCCCTCGAACCGGCGGCTGTACGAGCTGCCGACCTGCCCGAACGGCGCGAGCGCGACGGGGATCTCGTCGTCGCTCATGCCGATCCCGGTATCGCTCACCCGAAGCTCGATCCCGGCGCCGTCGAGGCCGCCTTCCATGCGGATCGTACCCCCGGCCGGGGTGAACTTGATCGCGTTGGACAGCAGGTTCACCAGCACCTGGCGGATGCGCTGCCTGTCGATGACGACCGGCGGAAGCTCCGCCGGGATCCGGACATCCAGATCCAGGCCGGCGTCCAGCGCCTTGTGCCGCACGATGCGCAGGGACGCATCCACCAGCTCGTCCAGGCGCACCAGCTCCTCGTGGAGCTCCAGCTTGCCGGTCTCGATCCGCGCCATGTCCAGGATGTCGTTTATCACGCCCAGCAGATGCTCCCCGCTGGCATGGATGTCGTCGACATAGTCCGCGTACCGGGGATTGCCCAGCGGCCCGAACAGTTCGACCTTCATCAGCTCGGTGAAGCCGATGATCGCGTTGAGCGGCGTGCGGAGTTCGTGGCTCATGGTGGCCAGGAACTCGGACTTGGCGTGGCTGGCCGCCTCGGCCCGCGCCAGGGCCGCCGCCAGGGCCTGCTCGCGGCGCTTGAGTTCGGTGATGTCGATCCGCACGCCGATCGAGCTGCCGTCGGGCAGCCTGCGCTCCCGCACCTCGATCCAGCGGCCGTCGGCCAGTCTCTGCTCATGATCGGAGGAAGCACTTCTGAACCGGGCGACCCGGCGATCCACCCATCCGGCCGGATCCGCCACGGCGTCCGGGAACCGGTCCTGCTCGACGCGGAGCCGTATCATCTGCTCGAAGGAGCGGCGGGCTTCGACCTCGTCCGCGGACAGGCCGTACATGTCCTGGAAATGCCGATTGCAGGCAACGAAACGTTCATCGGCATCGAACAGGACGAACCCCACGCAAGCCGCTTCGAAGGCGCTGCGCAGTCTCATGTCGGCGAGCCGGGCGCGGCGCTGCTTCACCGCCGCTCCCCTCGCCTCGATCACGAGCATTAGCACCAGCAGCGCGCCCGTGGCGAAGGTGACGGCGAGCATCGTCAGGGCACGCCGCTCCAGGACCGACTTCACCCGGCCGTGGTCGTGGTTCGTCAAGGTCGTCGCCTGCACCAGGCGCTGCAGTCGAGGGCCGAACGGCTCGAGGACGCCGACGAGAGGCGCCACCGCGATCGGATCGGGCGAGCGGACGAAGTCCTCCATCATCGGCTCGAGACCCCGCAGCGCCTCCAGCAGTTCGGCGGCGGTCGCCACGGCGTCGGGGGTTTCGGCGAGCAGTTCCGCCTCCTTGCTCTCCAGGATCAGCGGCAGCCGGCTCCACAGGAGATCGAAGCGGAGGATGACCTCGTCGGATGCGCCCGGCATCCGGGCGGCCCTCTCGATCGCGGTCAGGAGGTTCAGGTACTCGGCGTGCGCCTGCACCGCCAGCCAGGAGCCGGCGCGGTGCAGTTTCTCCTCGTAGACGTAGTAGTCCCCGATCGCCTTGACGCTGAGGACGGAGCCGACCATGAACCCGATCACCGCCGTCCCGAGGGCCCCGAACCGGACCCACTTGCGCAAGGACAGGCTCATGTGCCGGGCCACCTACCGGATCTCGATGCGGCGGAGCTGCCAGATCAGCTTGGCGTGCGTTTCCCGCGTGTCCAGCTCCGGACGGCCGTCCAGCGGATAGATCAGCCACAGGGGCCCCTTGTCGCGCACCGGCATGGGCTCGCCGTTCCTCTCGAACGCCAGGATGACGCCGGGGGTCTCGGCATCCCCAAGCGGCACCGCCACCCGGTAGTCGTTGAGAGCGATCATCGTCGCCAGCCGTCCCCGCGCGCCGAGCGCGTCGAGCAGGCGCTTGAGGGGCACACCCCGGAACTCCTGGACGCCCGTCGTGTACGGCGTGGAGGTCCGAACCGTCTCGGTTCCGAGCCCTTCGAGCATGGCGCGGTCCAGGTCGGCCGCCGCACCCGCGTTGGTCCGCTCGATCGCACCCGCCACCGTGAGGATCACGGCTCCGGCGGGATCCGGCAGGGCCTCGGCCGCGCCGGCCGCCGCGGACCCATTTGCGGCCAGGGAAGCGGCGAGCGCGAAGGCAGCCAGAAGACAGCGCCTCGGCGCGGTAATCTTCTCAATCATTACCGTCACGATAAGCAATTTACAGTCCAGAAAACCGTACACTATAGACTTTAATTACCTGTTACGACGAAACGGCCCTATCCGTCTGCGCGGCGGCGCTAACCTATGGCGCGATGCCGAATGCCAGGCGGAGCGTGGAGTTGCCGCTCCGCCGGGCGTTCCCCTGTCAATGCGCCATCAGCACCGGAACGGCCATGTGGCGCAGCACATGCCGCGTGGCCCCTCCCAGGATCCATTCGCTCATCCACGAACGCCCGTACGCGCCCATGACGACGAGGTCGGCCGAGGCATGCCCGGCCGCGGCGAGGATCGCGGCGCCGGCATCGTCGTCGTCGCCGACCGTCTCGACCGACACGGCCACCCCGCGCGCGCGCAGCGTGGCGGCGACGTCGAGCGGCGGCCAGCGGGTCACCGAGGCGTAGGTGGCCCGGCTGCGGCCCTGGAGGACCAGCACCCGCTCGGCGCGCTCCATGAAGGGTAGTGCGCCATGGAGGGCGGCGGCAGCCTCCCGGCTGCCGTTCCAGGCGACGACGACGGATCGCCCCACCCGGTCGAACCCGCGGGCGTTCGGTAGGACGAGCACCGGGCGCCCGCTCGCCATGACGCAGGTTTCGGGCACGTCGAAGCCGATCTCGTCCGCGGACGGGTCGGTCTGCTCGACGACGGTGAGATCGTGGTAGCGCGCCGCGACCGCCAGGATCTCGGCGGCGTCGCCTTCGGCAACCTGCCAGTCGCAGGAAACGCCGGCCGCGGCCGCGCAGGCGCGGAACCGGCGTTCGGCCTCCGACGCCTGCCGGTAGGCCAGTTCGATGCGCTCGGCCGCCGCCTCGGGGTTGCGCCTGTGGAGCATCTTCAGGACCGAGACCTCGCGCAAGGTGGCAAGGCCGGTCAGGCGCGCCCCGCAGGCAAGGGCAAGGGCCGCGGCCGTCCCCTCGTGCGGGGACGACGCCTCCGTCGGCTTCACATGGACCAGGATGTCACGGAACATGGGACTTTCTCCAGCTTGGGCTCCAGCTTGGGTCCGACGGCTACGCCGGCCGGCCGCGCGTCTTCCACAAGGACCAGGCGACGCCCGACGCCAGGATGACGAAGGTGATCGCGAGGCTCCAATCCGGCGGGAACTTGCCGCCTTCGAAGCCGGCCAGGTCGGCCAGGAAGATCTTGGAGCCGATGAACACCAGCAGCACGCTCAAGGCGTATTTCAGGTAATGGAAGCGATGCACCATCGCGGCCAACGCGAAGTAGAGGGCACGCAGGCCGAGGATCGCGAAGATGTTCGAGGTGTAGACGATGAAGGGATCGGTGGTGATGGCGAAGATCGCCGGCACGCTGTCGACCGCGAACACCACGTCCACGATCTCGACCATCAGCAGCGCCAGCAGCAGCGGGGTCATGTACCACGCCGACCGGCCGCTCGCGGGATCGGTCTTCCTGACCAGGAACCGGTCGCCATGCAGCTCGTCCGAGACGCGGAAATACCGGCGGACCACCCGAAGCAGCGGGTTTGCGCCGACGTCGTATTCCTTGTCCGCCATCAGCCACATCTTGACGCCGGTGACGATCAGGAACGCGGCGAAGACGTAGAGCAGCCAGGCGAACTCCGCGACCAGCGTGGCGCCGAGGCCGATCATCACGCCCCGCAGCACGATGACGCCGAGGATGCCCCAGAACAGCACCCGGTGCTGGTACAGCCGCGGCACCGCGAAGTAGCTGAAGATCATCGCGATGACGAAGACGTTGTCCATCGCGAGCGATTTCTCGACGACGAAGCCGGTGACGTACTCCTTGCCGGCCTGCGGGCCGAGCTGCCACCAGACCCAGCCGCCGAAGATCAGGCCGAGCGCGATGTAGAAGGCGGAAAGCAGCAGGCTTTCC
>NZ_DASYHS010000268.1:0-36262 GCF_035998295.1 Arenibaculum sp.
GCCGGTCTTCGGCCAGATCAAGCAGGCCAGAGGCTTCCGGCAGTTCCTGATGCGCGGCCTGACCAAGGTCAGGGCCGAATGGGCCTTCCTGTGCACCGTACACAACCTCCTCAAGCTCGCCGGCGCCCGCGCCTGAACCCCACCCCATTCTTTCCAGAACCCGCCTGCCAACAGAACCTCAACAAGACGGCCGTTCATTTACTCGGACACACTCCTAGCGGAACCGCTGGGGGGACAACCCCCGAGGCCCCGTCTCCGGGGCCCCGCCATCATCATGATCCGCCTGCGAGGGGCGGCCCGATCTGTCGTCGGGCCGCCCTTCGCCGTTAACGCCTATGGGCTAATTCCACTCCACTTTTTCGGTTTGCGGGCGTGGTTGCTAGACTCTGCGCCAGTAACGGGGCCACGCCGTGATCGGCGGGGAGCGACGCGCCGCAAATCGGGCATGTCGTCTCGCCTGCGGATCGGATGCGGCGGGCCCGGCCGCGACGACAAGGGGTAGAAATGTCCATCACATCACTTCTGCGGGTGCTGATTCTCGGCATGGCCGTCCTGGTGACGGCAGCCTGCGCAAGCGGCACCGATGCGCCGATCGAGAATGCCGAGTTCTCGGAACCACGGGAATACTCGCTCGGGCCGGGCGACGAACTCCGGGTCACGGTGTTCGGCCAGGAGCAGCTGTCGGGCGAATTCGCCGTCGACGGGGGCGGCTACATAGCGATGCCGCTGGTCGGCGAAGTGGAGGCGCGAGGCAAGACCGTCCGCGGCCTGGAGGAGGCGATCGCGACGCGCCTGGCCGACGGCTACGTCCGCGACCCGCGCGTCAGCGTGGAAGTGCTGACCTTCCGGCCGTTCTACGTGATCGGCGAGGTCAACAGTCCTGGCCAGTATCCCTACGTGAACGGAATGACCGCCATCACCGCCGTGGCGATGGCCGGCGGCTACACGTATCGCGGCCGCCAGGACTACGTGCTCGTCACCCGCGGAAGCGACCCGGAGAAGGTCGAGCGCCGCGCGCCGGTGAACACGACCGTGATGCCGGACGACGTCATCCGCGTCCCCGAGCGCTTCTTCTGATCGCTCCCATCTGCGACCCGGCCCGACCTTCACCGGCGGCCGGGTGCGCCCCTCGTATCCAAACGGAGTGATGATGGACGTTCTCGAAACCGAGATTCCCGAGGTCAAGGTCCTGGTCCCGAAGCGCTTCGGCGACAGCCGGGGGTGGTTCTCGGAGACATGGAACCGGCGCACGCTCGCCCAGGCGGGAGTCGACCTGGAGTTCGTGCAGGATAACCACTCGCTGTCGGTCCCGGCGGGAACGGTCCGGGGGCTGCATTTCCAGACCCCACCCTTCGCCCAGGACAAGCTGGTCCGGGTGCTGCGGGGCGCGATCCTCGACGTCGCGGTGGACCTCCGGCGCGCCTCGCCCACTTTCGGGCGCCATGTGAGCGTCCGGCTGGACGCATCGGAAGGGCTCCAGCTCCTGGTTCCGGCAGGCTTCGCCCACGGCTTCGTGACGATCGAGCCGGACACCGAGGTCTTCTACAAGGTGACGAACTACTACTCGCCCGAGCACGACCGCGGACTGCTCTGGAACGATCCCGACCTCGGGATCGACTGGGGCATCGATCCGGAACGGGTGCTGCTCTCGGACAAGGACCGCCGGCAGCCGAGGCTGCGCGACATCGAGACCGCCTTCTGAGACCGGCCTGATGCGGCAGGAGGACCCGGTCGTGCCGCAGCTAGCCCGTTCTGGTTATTTCCAACGCCTCCTAGAGTTCCGCTCAAACGGTGCTCTACTAGGAAACATTGCCGGGTCGATCGTGTTGTACTGCGGCATTGTGAAGTTTTCGTTTCATGGACATGGCTGAGGATTGGTGAATATGCAGCGCATCCTGGTCACTGGGGCTGGTGGATACATCGGTACGACATTGGTACCGATGCTGCTGGACGAGGGGTATGCGGTTCGCGCCGTCGACCGGTTCTTCTTCGGTCGCAACCTGCTCCACACGCATCCCCGGCTCGAAATCGTGCAGGAGGACGTCCGCCGCCTGGGGCCGGAGCATTTCGCCGGCGTGGACGGCGTAATCGACCTCGCGGCGATCTCGAACGATCCCAGCGGCGAACTGTTCCAGGACGTTACCTGGGCCGTCAACCACCGGGCCCGTGTACGCTGCGCCGAGCTCGCCAAGGCGGCGGGCGTGAAGCGTTACGTGCTGCCGTCCTCATGCAGCATCTACGGCTTCCAGCCCGCTGACGTGATCGCCGACGAGACCTGCCCGACCAATCCGCTCACCACCTACGCCAAGGCGAACGAGCAGGCCGAGCTGGGCGTGCTGCCGCTCGCCGACGAGCAGTTCTGCGTCGTGGTCCTGCGCCAGGCGACGGTGTACGGCTACAGCCCGCGCATGCGCCTCGACCTCGCGATCAACGGCATGACCTACGGCGCCTGGAAGACGGGGGTGCTGCCGCTGATGCGGGACGGCAGCCAGTGGCGGCCCTTCGTGCATGTCCGCGACACCGCGTCGGCACAGATCCACATGCTGACGGCACCCCTCGACGCGGTCAACGGTCGCATCTTCAACGTCGGCTCGGACGAGAACAACTATCAGGTCGGCAAGCTGGCCGAGCGGGTTGCGGCCGCGGTGCCGCGCGACGTGCGGATCGACTGGTACGGCGACCCCGACCATCGGTCCTACCGGGTGGACTTCTCGCGCATCGAATCTCTCGGCTGGCGGGCCCGCAGGGTCGCCGAGGATGGCGTCGAGGAGATCTGCGCGAAGCTGGAAAGCGGCGAACTCGAGCGCACGACCGAGACGATCACCCTGGACTGGTACCGCGACCTCGTGAAGTGGCGCGAGATCATCCGTCAGGTCGATATGTACGGCGGCATCCTCGAGATCGAGGACGGCGCCCTGAGGCGGGAGGCGGCCGAATGAAGGGGATCATCCTCGCCGGTGGCTCGGGGACCAGGCTGGCGCCGATCACCGGTGTGGTCTCCAAGCAGCTCCTCCCGGTCTACGACAAGCCGATGATCTACTACCCGCTGAGCACGCTGATGCTGGCGGGGATCCGCGAGATCATGATCATCACGACGCCCCAGGACCGCGCGCTGTTCCGCCGGCTGCTCGGAGACGGCAGCCAGTGGGGCCTGCGCATCGAGTACGCGGTCCAGCCGGCTCCCGACGGGCTCGCCCAGGCGTTCCTGATCGGGCAGCGCTTCGTCGCCGGCGATTCGGTCAGCCTCATCCTCGGTGACAACATCTTCTTCGGCTACGGGATCACCGATCGCCTGCGCCGGGCGGCGCAACTGCGTACCGGCGCGGTCGTCTTCGCCTACAACGTCGCCGATCCCGAGCGCTACGGCGTCGTGACCTTCGACCAGACGGGCCGGGCCCTCGACATCCAGGAGAAGCCCAGCAACCCGAAGTCCAACTTCGCGGTGACCGGGCTGTACTTCTACGACAACGACGTGATCGAGATCGCCCGGAACGTGAAGCCCAGTGCCCGCGGCGAGCTGGAGATCACGGACGTCAACCGGGAGTACCTTCGTCGCCGGCAGCTCAGCGTCGAGTTGCTGGGCCGCGGCACCGCCTGGATCGATACCGGTACCCACGACAGCCTGCTGAAGGCCGGCAACTTCATCGAGGTGATCGAGCAGCGCCAGGGACTGAAGATCGCCTGTCCGGAGGAGATCGCCTGGCGCATGGGCTACATCGACGGCGTGCAGCTCGAGAAGCTCGCCCAGCCGCTCGTGAAGTCGGGCTACGGCCGCTACCTGCTCGATCTCCTCACCCAGGACTTCTCCGGCTGGCAGCCGGAGTTCCTCAACGAAACGCCGGACCGGCTGGGCAAGATCGCCTGAGCCGTGTCCGAAGCGCCCCGAGGTTCACGCACATGAATGATGCTGCGAGCATCCGCATCGGTGTCGTCGGCACCGGCTTCATTTCCTCCAACTTCCTGACCGCCCTCGAACGCCACCCCGGCTACGAGGTCACGCGGGTGCTGACGCGCCGGGACCCCGCGCAATGCGAGGGCTTTCCCCGTACCGACCTGCTGACCCAGTCGCGGGCGGAGCTGCTCGAGCACTGCGACGTACTGCTGGAATGCACGGGCGACGCGATCCACGCGACCGACACGATCGCTGCAGCGGTCGAAGCCGGCATCCCGGTCGTCACCATGAACTCCGAGTTCCACATCACGGCGGGGTCCTGGTTCGTCGGCAAGGGGTTGGTGACGGAGGCGGAGGGCGACCAGCCTGGCTGCCAGGCCGCCCTGCTGGAGGAGGTCAACGAGCTCGGGTTCGAGCCGCTGGTCTTCGGCAACATCAAAGGCTTCCTGAACCACGACCCGACCCCCGAGGACATGGCCTACTGGGGGGGCCGCAGCGGCATCAGCCTACCGATGGTGACCTCGTTCACGGACGGAACGAAGGTGCAGATCGAGCAGGCCTTCGTCGCCAACGGCCTTGGCGGCGCGGTGGCCCGCAGGGGCCTTCTCGGTCCGGCCCAGGACGACCTGCAGGCGGGCGCCTCGATGCTCGCGGAGGCCGCCGAGGAGCTGGGACGTCCGCTTGCGGACTACGTGCTGTCGCTGAAGCTGCCTCACGGCGTGTTCGTGGTGGGCCGGCACGATGCCCGCCAGCAATCCGCGCTCCGCTACCTGAAACTCGGCAACGGGCCCTACTACGTGGTCCTGAAGCACAACATCTTCGTACATCTCGAGATCTTGAAGACCATCAAGCGGGTGATGCGCGAGCGTCGGATCCTGCTCGACAACTCCCGGTTCCCGACCGCGTCCGTGGCGGCGGTGGCCAAGCGGGACCTCAAGCCCGGCGATCACATCCCCTGCGGCATCGGCAGCTTCGACATCCGCGGGGAAGCGGTTCCAATAGCGGAATACGAAGGGCACCTGCCGATCGGCCTCCTGGCCAACGCGACGGTCCGCCGGCCGGTGCGCCGCGGCGACATCCTGGCTTTGGACGACGTGGACATCCCCGAGAGCCTTGCGCTCACGGCATGGCGGGAGACCGAGGCGTCGGCCCTCCAGCGACTCCGGGCCGCCGATCCGGTCGCCGGATGAAGCGGTGCCGGGGCGCGCTGCCGGCAACGGCGGGGCGCCCCGGCTGTTCACTTCCCGGGGAGGACCCATCGGCACTGCGCCTAGTGGGTATCCACCATCGCTCAGCATGAACGAACCCGGGGCGGCCCTATCTTCGGTATAGCAGCGTCCCTCGGTGCAACGGGCGGCACGGGTCGCCCTCATAACAGGTGGCAGCTAAGGCATGCGGAACTTCTTCAAGAGACGGCGCGGCCCCTCCTATCCGGACGCGCTCGCCGACGACCTGGGTCGGGAAGCTGCCGTCGATTGGCCAGCCCCGGACGAGGTGCGTGCCGACCCGCCCATCGGGCCGCGACTCGTCGCCGACAGGAAATGGGACAAGCTGGGACGACAGGAGCGCGGCGTGCAGGAGCGGGGCAGGGACGAAGCCGACGAGGCCGCCGTCGAGATTCCGCGTTTCGGGCGCAGCCTGTCCGCTTCGAGCACGGCGCCGGCATCAGCACCCGCACCGGCACCGGGGACGGCGCTGACCGAGGCGCAGGAAGCCGAAGCGGAACTGCCGCGCTTCTCGCTCCCGGTCACGGGCCTGCGGGGCGGCGGGTTGGGCGGCGTCTCTGCGGAAGCCAACAGGCAGCTGCGCGAAGCCTTTACCCCGACCCGGCCGAAGCTGGAGGTGAACTCCCTCTTCGTCGGCCGTCTCAACACGCTGCGCAGGATCATCGCCGCCATCGAGGAAGAACGGGCGCATGTCGTGCTCTTCGGCGACCGCGGCCGGGGAAAGACCTCCCTCGCCAACGCGATACAGCAGATCGCCGCCCAGGCCGGCTACTTCACCTTGAAGCTGACCTGCAGCGCCGAGCTCACCTTCGAGGACGTGTTCCGCAATTTCCTGCGCCGGATCCCCGGAAGTTTCTACCAGTCGCAGGTCGACAACCCCTTCATGACCAGGCGCGTGCTGGACAGCTTCGATGCGCTGCTTCCCGAAGGAAGTTTCAGCGTGACCGAGCTGAACGACGTGCTGAGCGAGATCCAGGGGGCGCACGTCCTGCTGATCCTCGACGAATACGACCGCGTCGTGAACGAGGATCTCCGCAACAAGCTGGCGGAACTGATCAAGAACCTGACCGACAGCTCTGCGCCGGTGACCCTCTTCATCGTCGGCGTTTCCGAGGACGTGGACCATCTTCTCGGCAAGCATCCTTCCATCCAGCGCTCGCTGGTGGCCGTCCATCTGCCCTTGATGACGGACCGGGAAGTCGACCGGATCATCATGGCGGGCGCCGACGCGGCCGGGCTGGTATTCGCAAACGACGTCCGGCAGCGCATCGCCGGCTTCGCCAAGGGCCTCCCATACTACGCGCAGCTCCTCGCCCTGCATGCGGCGCGAAGTGCCGTGGGGCGCAGGTCGGGCCAGGTGGAGCGCCAGGACCTCGCCTATGCGGTCGCCCGGTGCGTCCAGGAGGCCGAGCGCGGGATAGTCGAGGCCTACAACAAGGCTCTCGGCCCGGACCGCAAGGCGTCCTTCGCGGATGTCCTCTATGTCGCGGCGCAGTGTCGCGCGGACGAGTACGGGGTCTTTCATCCAGCCGACATGACCCAGGTGCCGGTGAAGGAGAACGGCGACGGTTTGCCGCTGCTGTCGCTGCAGTATCCCCTGAGCCGCCTGAGCGACGACGAGAAAGGTGTCTTGCAGCGCCTCGTCGAGCCCGGCGGCTTCCGCTATCGCTTCCGCAATCAGATGATGCGGCAGTACGTGCTGCTGCGGCAGGCACGCGAGCGTGGGCTGGCGTGACGCCGGTACCCTCGCCGAACGCCGTCCGATTCGCACGGCGGGTGTGAGCCTCACATACGATCTATCGCGATCGCGGCCGCGACGACGGCCGCGACCGCCCCCAGCAGCGCGGTAACCAGCGCCAAGCTCCACAGGAACTGCGGCAGCTCCCCCTGTCGCCATGCGCTGCGCGCCAGCAGGAGCAGGTAGGCCGCGACGGCCAGGGCGATCGCCTGAAACAGGGACATCGGTACGTCCGGAACTTGGGCGGGCCATCCGCCCGGTCCGCCCGAGTAAGGGGCGGCAGCAGCGGCCATTCTCCCTCAGTATAACCACCAACGGCTCGGGTAGAAGCGCAAGCCGCTTCGCCCCGGGGAAGTCCTGGCGGCGGCTCACGGGCCCGACTTCCGGACCGATCATCTATGTTCCGCCGCGATGCGGTGGTCCATGGACCGCCTCCGCACGCCCATTTCACAGTTAATGACGCGTTAATATTGTTGACTACGAGGGTGCACGGAGAATTTTCATACGGAAATCTTAAGTCAAGAAAAGATAACTTTAGTCATCAAGAGACTATAGGTCGGTCATAGACCGCACTTGCGGCAAAATTGGGCTGGAGATATCCCGCATCTGGTGTTATGACTGGCTCAGTCGGGACAGCCCGGCCGCCCATTGGATTATCTACCACCGGGCCGGTCTTTGGGCATATGCCCATTGCGTACCGAAAATACACCGTAAGGAAGATACACGGACGCGCGATACCGGAGTATGCTCACCCGAAAGAGAAAAGGGACGTCAAGTTCCAGTCGCTACAAGACGGTATCCGTAGTCAACGCGAAGCGGCCAACCGGGGCACATAAGAACAAAACCTAGCCTTTAAGCGCGGGAGCGGATAATGCAACGTATTGAGACTTTCCTGATCGACTCCAACAAGCTTTTCCGGGAGGGGCTGAAGCGTCTCCTGGAGGAATCCCCCTTCCAGATCATCGCGGAAGCGGGAAACTTGCGGGAGGGGGTATCGATCGCCGAAGCCGGCCTCAACCCCCAGCTCGTTCTTCTCGACATGGTGAACGGCGGCGAGGATGAAGCCGAAGCGATGCGGCGTCTGCGGGGGCTTCTGCCGGATGCGAGGATTGTCGTCCTGACGACCGACCTGTGCACGCGCCGGCTCGCCAACGCACTCGAAGCGGGGGCGGACGGCTATCTGATGAAGGATCTTTCGGCCGACGCCCTGGCGCAGTCGCTGCGGCTGGTCATGATGGGCGAGAAGGTCTTCCCGACCCATCTCGCGGCGCTTCTCATCAGCGGCCGGATGAACGGCAACGGCCTCGAGATGCCGGTGTCGCGCAAGGGGCTGTCGCAGCGCGAAGTTCAGATCCTGCGCTGCCTGCTCAACGGCGACAGCAACAAGATGATCGCCAATCACCTGAACATCACCGAAGCCACGGTGAAGGTCCACCTCAAGAGCCTGCTGCGCAAGATCAACGCGTCGAATCGCACGCAGGCCGCGATCTGGGCGCTCAACAACGGCATCGGCGGCGAAGCGGGCGCCGCCGGCAACAGCCCTGTCGCCGCGTCCATCGCCTGAACATGCGAGCGCCGTTCCGGGATGCCGCTCCGTCGGGGCGGTTCCCGGGGCGGTCCTCCCCCGATCCCCGACCTCCGGTCAGGTTCCCGAGCCAGGCCCGTCAGCCGGCCCGGTCATGCCTCCGAACGACGGATTTCCGCGAGTGTACCGGCACGGGCCGGCGCCAGCGCCGCCTGCTGGCGGGCGGCAAAAACCCCTGCCTCGGTCCGGTTCCGGAAATGAAGCTTCGACAGCACGCTCCGGACCATCGACTTGACGACCGCCTCCGACAGGTCCAGCCGGTCGGCGATGGTCCTGTTGTTCAGGCCCTGCCCCAGCAGGAGCAGCGTCTGATATTCGGGATCGGAGAGGCGAGGAAGGAGACTGAGCCTGATCTCGTCCACGCCGAGATGGGATAGGAACTGCTTGGGCATGAGGCAGTGGCCCTCAAGGCCCAGGTCGATCAGCTCGTTGATCCTGTCGGCGTTGATGTCCTCGAACAGCCAAGCGTCGGCGAAGGCGAGAATATGCGCCGCGTCGAGAAGTTCTCGACTGCTGAGAACGACGATGATCCGGCTCTTGCGCGACAGCCGGAGGTAGACCATCGGTTCGTTTTCGCGCAACGAAGCAAACTGCTGAACCCCGATCAGTATGGCGTCGGGCGTCAGATTGCTTTGGTTCAGTTCCGTTATGTCGCGAAATACGGTGATACGATACCTACCAGCCTGCTCGAGGTTCGAGATCAATCTGCTGGCGACGTCGTCGTCACCGACGACCAGGCATACATGCATCTGAGTCACTGCGTTTCCACCGGGCTTTTCTGTTGGCGTCGAGGCATCAAGGGGGCTCGAGCACGTGTCGTCTGGCCTGAACAGACGCCAGTCGTTCGCGTTCCCTGGCGGCCGACCGTGAGAACGGTGAACGGACATTGGCGTTCCCGCCGGAACCAGATGATACGGAAAAAGTCGTTCGTAAAACTAACTTCAACATCAGTCTAATTTTCAATCCTCAGGATCGATCCTCAGTAAACTGACCATATATCAATGGTAGTTTGGATCAAATAAGGCAATACGGATATTCTCGTACACGTCGTGGCAATCCAGACGATTAGAACCCAACCAAACGTACTGTATGCCGGTCGCTCTGATTATGCGCCCGTCGAGAAGGATTACCCGCAGACGAGCCCGAGTAGAGGCAGCTAATCCGAAATTACATGATGAACCAGCGGAACCAATTCCGTTATCAACGGCTGGGCGAGGTTCAGGGGGGAAATACAAAGGAGGCGATCGGGGCGATCGCCCTGGTTTCCATGATTCTATGTAGAAGAAGGTCGTCGCGCACTGCATCTCTATGGGACCGGCGCGGATCAGAGGGTATAATACGGACGCGGATCGGAAGCCGGCGGCCACGCGGTATGCCTGGACAAGCCCTCCGATCCCGGAGATGCACGCGGGAGAATGTCCGAACATGGCGGATTTCCGCCTTTGCCGCCTCGGCGGCCGTCCCGAACGGTGGCGAGGGCACCGCCTTCGCGGTGCCTCGCGTCGCAGAACCTACCGCGGTCGGCTTGGATTTAGGGGAGATATCGAGGTATGTCTTGTATATTGGGGCCGGTCGACGGCCGACGGGGCATGCCCTGGCCGTCGGAGCAACATGGGGCGGTGAGATGAGGATTCTGATCGGTGACGACCATCTGCTGTTCCGTGAGGGGCTGCGCCGGTTGCTCGAGCAGCTCGGCGCGGACAACAGCTTCGCCGACGCGAGCACGTTCGACGAGGTCCTCGCGATGGTCGAAGCCGGCGAGGTGTTCGACCTGATCCTGATCGACTTGCAGATGCCGGGCTGGCCCGGCTTCTCCGGCATCGAGCAGCTCTGCGGCACCGTCCCCGACACGCCGGTCGTCGTCGTTTCCGCCTCGGAAAGCCAGGGCGACGTACGGGCCTCGCTGGATGCCGGAGCTTCCGGATACATCCCGAAGTCGTCGAGCGTGAAGATCATGCTCAGCGCCCTCCACCTCGTTCTCGCCGGCGGGATCTACCTGCCGCCCTCGGTGATCGGCGCGGATACGGCGGCGGCCACCACCGCCAACGGTGGTGCCCCCCAGCGCATCGCGGCGACGGCCCAGCTCCTGACGCAACGCCAGTGGGAGGTGCTGAGCTGCCTGCGCGAGGGAAAGTCGAACAAGCAGATCGCGTATGAGCTCGGCCTGTCCGAGGGAACCGTGAAGATCCACGTCACCGCGATCTTCAAGACGCTCGGCGTCAAGAACCGCACGCAGGCCGTCATCGTCGCCTCGGAACTGCAGCGTCAGTGACACCAGACGAGCAGCGTCAGTGACGCGCCGGAGACGGCTCCGGCCCAGTTTGCTTGACCTTGGCAGGGGCCTCTGGTATCCGGCCCCACCCGAAACACTTTGGACCGGCCCCTGCGACATGGTGCCGGCTGCTGTGCGATGAGCGACATCTTCCGCGAGGTCGACGAGGAACTCCGCCGCGACAAGTTCGCGAAGCTTTGGAAGCGGTATGGGAGCATCGTCGTTACCGCTGCCATCGCGGTCGTCGCGATAACCGCAGGCGTCGTCGCCTGGAACAACTGGCGCCAAGCGAACGCTGAGGCGGAAACGGCCCGGCTGGTGGCGGCGCTGCAGCCGCCGGGCGACGAGGCCGCCTCGCAGGCGCAGGTCACGGTCGCGGATCGGCTCGCGGCGTTCGCCGGGGATGCCGATGCCGACCGTGCCCTGCTCGCGCGGTTCCGGGAGGCGGCGCTGCGCACCGAGGCCGGGCAACGGGAGGAAGCCCTCCTGATCTATGATGCGCTCGCATCGTCGAGCGGCGACCCGACCTATCGCGACCTCGCGATCCTGCTGGGGGTCCTGCATCGGGTCGGCGAGGGCGACCCGGCGGAGCTGCGTGCGCGCCTTCAGCCGCTTACCACACCGTCCGGAGCCTGGAGGCACACGGCCCGCGAGATCGATGCGATCCTTGCCGTCCAGGCCGGTGACCGGGCGACGGCGGCCGCGCTGTTCGAAGAGCTGTCGGCCGATCCGAGCGCACCTCCGAGCCTGCGCGAGCGGGCGTCCGAACTGGCCAGCGTCTACGCCGAGGAACAATGACGAACCGTCCAGGGACCATGATCCGGCACCTCGTGCTGGGAGCTTCCCTCGGCCTCGCACTGTCGGGCTGCGGGACCGACGGCTGGTTCGGGGACAGCGAGCCTCCGCCGCTGCCCGGAGAGCGCATATCCGTCCTGCAGATGGATCGCCGGATCGAACCCGATCCCGACGTCAGCGGCGTTCCCGTGACCTTGCCTGCCGCCACCACGAATGAAGGATGGCCGCAGGCCGGCGGCCGTCCCGGGCACTCCATGGGCCATCTGGCGCTGTCGTCCTCTCCGCGGGAAGCCTGGCGGCGCTCCGTCGGGGAGGGGTCGAGCAGCACGCGCCGGCTGACCGCACCGCCGATCGTGGTGCAAGGCCGCATCTACGCCATGGACGCCGACCACGACGTGGCGGCCTTCGACGAAGGCAGCGGTCGGGAGCTGTGGCGTGTCGATCTTCGGCCCGAGAGCGAGCGCGGCGACGCTCTGGGGGGCGGGCTCGGGTTCGGCGAGGGGATCCTGTTCGCCACGACCGGCTTCGGTGAAGTGGTGGCGCTGGATCCCGCGAGCGGTGCGGTCCGCTGGCGCGCGCGGGCGGGGGTGCCGTTGCGTGCGGCCCCGACGATCGCCAACGGCCGCGTCTTCGTCGTCTCGGTCGACAACCAGGCATTCGCCTTCGACACGTCCGGCAACCAGCTCTGGTCCCATACCGGCATCATGGAGACGGCCGGCCTGCTGGGAGCGGCGGCACCGGCGGCGGACGGGTCCGTCGTCGTCGTGCCCTATTCCTCCGGGGAGTTGTTCGCGCTACGCGTCGAGAACGGCAGCCTGGCGTGGTCCGACAGCCTGGCGGCCATCCGCAGGGTAGGGGCGCTCTCCGGTCTGGCCGACATCCGCGGCATGCCGGTGATCGATCGCGGGCTCGTCCTCGCCGTCAGCCACAGCGGTCGGATGGCGGCCGTCGACGAGCGAAGCGGCATCCGCGTCTGGGAGAGGGAGATCGGCGGCACGAACATGCCGTGGGTCGCCGGCGACTACGTCTTCGTGTTGAGCAACGAGGGCGAGGTGGTCGCGATGACGCGCGATGGGGGGCGCGTCCGTTGGGTCGCGTCGCTTCCCCGCTGGCGGGACCCGAACGACCGTCAGGATGCCATCCTGTGGTCCGGGCCGGTCCTCGCGGGCAACCGGCTGTGGCTCGTCAACAACCAGGGCGAACTGGTCGCCCTGTCGCCCGAGGACGGCAGCGTGGTAAGCACGCAGACGCTGGCCGCAGGGGCGCTGATCGCGCCCGTCGTGGCCAACGGTACCTTGTATGTCCTGAGCGACGACGGGACGCTGACCGCCATCAGGTAAGGTGCCGGACGGCCGGCACTTTGCGACTCCGGAACAGCGGACCGGGAACGGCAGGAGCCCATGCCCCTTACTGTAGCCATCATCGGCCGGCCGAACGTCGGCAAGTCGACGCTTTTCAACCGGCTGGCCGGCAAGAAGCTGGCGCTCGTCGACGACACGCCGGGTGTCACGCGCGACTGGCGCGCCGCTCCGGCCAAGCTCGGCGGCATCGACTTGACCGTCATCGACACGGCCGGGCTCGAGGAGGCGTTCGACGGCAGCCTGGAAGCGCGCATGCGGCGGCAGACCGAGCGTGCGATCGAGCGGGCGGACGTCGCTCTCCTGCTCATCGACGCCCGGGCGGGCGTCACGCCGCTGGACCGTCACTTCGCCGCCTGGCTGCGCAAAGGGCGCACGCCGGTGATCCTGGTCGCGAACAAGGCCGAGGGCCGGGCCGGCGACGCCGGCCTGTTCGAGGCGTTCGAACTCGGCCTAGGTGATCCGGTCCCGATCTCGGCAGAGCACGGCGAGGGCTTGGCCGACCTCGTCGAGGCGCTGCTGCCGCACCTTCATGACGAGGAAGAGGAAGAACCGCGGGAGGACGAGGCGGCCGGTGGCGAAGCCGCCGCGGAGGAGGAGGAGGCGCCGACCCCGGAGCGCCCGCTCCAGCTCGCGATCGTGGGCCGGCCGAATGTCGGCAAGTCGACGCTGCTGAACAGCCTGGTGCGCGAGGAGCGTGTCCTCACCGGCCCGGAGGCCGGGATGACCCGGGATGCCATCTCGGTCGACTGGACCTACGAGGGAACGTCGATGCGGCTCGTCGATACGGCAGGGCTGCGCCGGAAGGCCCGGATCGACGAGAAGCTCGAGAAGCTCGCGGTCGCGGACGCCCTGCGCGTCATACGCCTCGCCCATGTCGTCGTTCTCGTCGTCGACGCGGAGGCGATCCTGGACCGGCAGGACCTCACCATCGCGCGCCTGGTGATCGACGAGGGCCGGGCCCTCGTGATCGCCGTCAACAAATGGGACGCGGTCGCCGACCGCGCCGCCGCGCTGCAGCAGATCGACGACAAGCTCCAGGCTCAGCTTCCGCAGGTCCGCGGCGTCCCCGTCGTCACGATCTCGGCCCTGAAGGGGCAACGCCTGGACGGTCTCCTCGACGCGGTGCTCGGCGCCTACCGGACCTGGAACAGGCGCATCCCGACCGCCCAGCTGAACCGGTGGCTGCCCCTGGCGGTCGACCGGCACCCGCCGCCGGCGGTCGAGGGACGCCGGATCAAGATCCGCTACATGACCCAGATCAAGGCCCGTCCGCCGACCTTCGCGCTGTGGGTCAGCAAGCCGCTCGACCTGCCGGAGACCTATCTGCGCTATCTCGTCAGCGGCCTGCGCGAGGATTTCGACCTGCCGGGCGTGCCGGTCCGCATGCTCGTGCGCAAGGGACGCAATCCCTACGCCCAGGACTAGGCCCGGTAGCGAGATCCCGGGCGTTCACGCCTCGACGATCTCGCCGTGCCGGCGGCATTCCGGGCTCGCGAGCGCAACGAAGGCGCCCGCGACCTCCTCCGGCGCGCGATGGACGTCCGGGTTCTCGCCCGGGAAGGCCTGCGCGCGCAGCTTCGTGCGGACCACGCCGGGGTCGAGCAGGTTGACCCGGAGGTTCGACTTCACGACCTCCGAGGCGTAGAGACGTACGGTCATTTCCAGGGCCGCCTTGCTGGCCGCATAGGCGCCGCCATAAGGCATGACCCCGCGCGCGAGACCCGAGGTCACGAAGATCGCGCGTCCGGCGTCGGAGGCGCGCAGCATCGGGTCCATGCTGCGGATCAACCGGTAGTTCGCGGTCACGTTCAGGGCCATCACCCGCTCCCAGGACCGGGGATCGAAATGCGCCACCGGGCCAAGGCTGCCGAGCATGCCGGCATTGCCGACCAGGATGTCGAGCCGCCCGAAGCGTTCGAAGATCGAGCGGCCGAGCTGGTCGATCTTGGGATGGTCGGACAGATCGAGCGGGACCAGCGTCGCCGCTCCCCCCTCGGCACGGATCGCGTCGTCCACCTCCTCCAAACCGCCGACCGTGCGCGCCGTCAGCACGACGTGCGCTCCCTCGGCGGCGAGCCGTTTGGCGACGGCCGCACCTATCCCGCGGGAGGCACCGGTCACGAGGGCGATGCGCCCGGCCAGGATTTGGGCAGGGGTGGCGGCGGCAGACATGATGTTTCAACAGGCTCCGGATCGGGATTGCGGGGGTCGTCAGGAGGCGCGGGCCTCGGCCAGGTAGCTCAGCCCCTGCGAGTCCCCTTCGCGGTCGAGGAGCCGGATCGGGTAATCGCCGGTGAAGCACGCATCGCAGTACTGGGGCTGGTCCCCGTTGCGGCCCGGCTCCTTCAGCGCCCGGTACAGGCCGTCGATCGAGATGAAGGCGAGACTGTCCGCGCCGATGTAGCGGGCCATCTCCTCGACCGTGTACTTGTGCGCGAGCAGCTTTTCCTTGCGCGGCGTATCGACGCCGTAGAAGCAGGGATGCATCGTCGGCGGGCTGGAGATGCGCATGTGGACCTCCTTGGCCCCGGCGCGGCGCACCATCTCGATGATCTTCACCGAGGTCGTGCCGCGGACGATGGAATCGTCGACCAGCACGACGCGCTTGCCTTCGATCATCTGCCGGTTGGCGTTGTGCTTCAGCTTCACGCCGAGGTTCCGGATCTGGTCGGTCGGCTCGATGAAGGTACGGCCGACATAGTGGTTGCGGATGATGCCGAGCTCGAAGGGGATGCCGCTCTGCGCCGCATAGCCGATCGCCGCCGGGACGCCGGAGTCCGGCACCGGGATCACGACGTCCGCGTCGATGTTGCTTTCGCGCGCGAGTTCCATGCCGATGTGACGGCGCGCCTCGTAGACGGAACTACCTTCGACCACGCTGTCCGGGCGTGCGAAGTAGATGTACTCGAAGATGCAGAACCGACGGTGCTGCACCAGGAAGGGCCGCACGCTGTGCACGCCCGAGGCGTCGAGCACCACCATCTCGCCCGGCTCGACGTCGCGCACGAAATCGGCGCCGATGATGTCGAGCGCGCAGCTCTCGCTGGCGAGCACGTGCGAGTCGCCGATCCGCCCGAGAACGAGCGGCCGTACGCCGAGCGGGTCGCGAACGCCGATGACGAGGTCGTTCGCGAGTGCCACGATCGCGTACGCGCCCTCGACCTGCCGGAGCGCCTCGACCATGCGGTCGATCACCGAACCGCCGCGCGACGTCGCCATCAGGTGGACGATCACCTCGGTGTCGGTCGTGGACTGGAACAGGCAGCCGCGCCGCACGAGCTGGCGGCGGAGCATAGCGGCGTTGGTCAGGTTGCCGTTGTGCGCGAGGGCGAAGCCCCCGAACTCGAAGTCCGCAAAGAGGGGCTGGACGTTCCTGAGGACGGAATCGCCCGTCGTCGAATAGCGGACATGGCCCACGGCCGCATGGCCCCGCAGGCGCCCGATCACCGTCTCGGAGCTGAAATTGTCGCCGACATGGCCCATGGCGTGGTGGGCGTGGAAGTGCTCCCTGTCATAGGTGACGACGCCCGCGGCCTCCTGGCCGCGATGCTGGAGCGCATGGAGCCCCAGCGCCGCCAAGGCCGAGGCGTGGCCGTGCCCATGAATCCCGAACACGCCGCACTCCTCGCGCAGCTTGTCGTCGTCGAAGGGATGTGTGGTCAGCATGTGCTATGCCCCCTCAATCGGGCAGGACTGGACGAAGCGGTGCGGGCTGCGGAGCGGTCCGGCGTCAGTTCTCGGCATTGCGCTCGAACAAGCCTTCGAGCTGGGACCGGTCCCGCTGGTTATAGCCCGAATCGGGGGCGGGTGCATCCGGGATGGGCGCGGGGCCCGGCCGTCCGGTGGTCGGTGTCGAAAGGCGGCGCAACGCTTCCTCCTGTATCGCTCTGGCAGCTTGCTCGCGGGCGGCCTGTGCCGCGGACTCCGCCTCGCGCTGGGCAGACGTCCGGGTCTGGTCCGGTATCAGCCGCCGAAGCTGGTCCGCCCCGGCCTGGATCACCGGGCGGGTCCGCGCATCCCGCAGCCACGCCGGATGTTCGTCGGCCGGATATACCCAGGCGATCAATAGATAGGCAAGGCAGACGAGAAGTGCACCTCTTGCAATGCCGAAAAGAAAACCGAGCGATCGGTCCACGGCATTCAGAGAGGAGGTCCGCACGCCGCGCGAGACGCGTCCGAACAGGACCGAGAGCACGACGAGCACCACGAGGAAGACGCCGATGGCGGCAGCGGCGTTGGCCGCCAGCTCCATGCCGATGTACTGGCGCGCGATCGGCTCGACGTGGGGAAAGGCCCATACGGCCGCCAGCGCCGCGCCGACCCAGGCGGCCACGGAAAGGACTTCGCGGACGAAGCCCCGCGCGAAGGCGAGCAGGGCGGACAGCAGGAGGATGACGAGGACGGCGATATCGGTGGGATTGATCTGAGGGGCATCCATGGGTCAGGCCGTGCGTTCCGCCGCCCGGCCCGGCCCGGTCGCGCCGGGTTCCTGGAACAGGGGGAGGAGGTCTTCGAGATGGGCGATTTCGAGGATCTTCACCGTGTGGTCGCCCTTGCCGGCCGCACGTGACCGGCGCGGCGGCACGAGGGACCGGGCGAAGCCGAGCTTGCCGGCCTCCTTGAGGCGGGCGTCGGTCTGGCTGACGGCCCGTACCTCACCGGAGAGCCCGATCTCGCCGAACACCACGGTGTCGGCGGGGACCGGCTCGCCGGTCAGCGAGGACAGCAGCGCCGCCGCGACGGCGAGATCGGCGGCCGGCTCGCCGATGCGCAGGCCGCCGGCGACGTTCAGGTAGACGTCGTTCGCGCCGATCGCGACCCCGCACCGGGCCTCGAGGACGGCGAGGATCATGGACAGCCGGCCGCTGTCCCAGCCGACGACGGCGCGGCGCGGCGTGCCCAGCGAGGAGGGGGCCACGAGGGCCTGGATCTCGACCAGCACCGGCCGGGTTCCCTCGATGCCGGCGAAGACCGAGGCGCCGGAGACGTCGCCGCGCCGCTCGGCCAGGAACAGTTCCGACGGGTTCGTGACTTCCGACAGGCCGAGATCGGTCATCTCGAACACCCCGATCTCGTCGGTGGGGCCGAAGCGGTTCTTGACGGCGCGCAGGATGCGGAACTGGTGCCCGCGCTCGCCCTCGAAGTAGAGGACGCTGTCGACCATGTGCTCCAGCACGCGCGGACCGGCCAGCATGCCCTCCTTGGTGACGTGCCCGACCAGCAGCAGGACGATGCCGCGACGCTTGGCGACCCGGATCAGTTCCTGGGCCGACGCCCTGACCTGGGCGACCGTGCCGGGTGCGCTGTCCAGCGTATCGACATACATGGTCTGGATCGAATCGATGACGGCGACCTCGGGCGCGTCGGAGGCGTCCAGCGAGGCGACGATGTCGCGGACGTTCGTCGACGCGGCGAGCGACACCGGCGCAGCGGAGATGCCCAGGCGCGCCGCGCGCATGCGTACCTGGTCGACCGCCTCCTCGCCGCTCACATAGGCGCAGCGCAGGCCCTGGGCGAGCCGGCAGACCACCTGGAGCAGCAGGGTCGACTTGCCGATGCCGGGATCGCCGCCGACCAGCAGGATGGAGCCCTGGACCAGCCCGCCACCGCACACCCGGTCGAACTCCGTGATGCCCGTGGTCCGGCGGGGCACGTCCTCCGACGTTCCGCGCAGGTCCACGAAGTCGAGCCGGCGTCCCGCCCCGCGGCCGAGCCCCTTCGGAGCCGCATCGGGAGCCGCCTCTTCGACCAGGCTGTTCCATTCGCCGCAGGCGTCGCACCGGCCCGCCCATTTCGGCGAGACGGCGCCGCAGCTCTGGCAGACGTAGCGGGTATTCGAACGGTTGGTGGGACGTGCCACGGGGGGAAAAACCTTCCGGATTCGGGCGCCACAGAGATAGCACGATCGGGTGGGGCAGCGACAACGGACAAACGTGTGGCGGCACGCCACAGCGCTCCGTCGGCTGTTGCATACATGAATGTGCGGCCCTCGTTGCGCCGCATCGGGTTGCGGATTACGATCCCTCAGTTTGGTATCGGAGCACTACATGTCCACACATCCCGTCACTAAGGCCGTCGAAGTCCATGGTCGGCGCATGCCGCTCGAACTGGACGCGGACCAGTGGGAGCAACTGGCCCGGATCGCCAAGCGCGAGAAGATGAGCCTCGGTGACGTGCTGTCGGCGATCGACGCCCGGCGGGCCGACGGCGACACCCTGTCGCTGCCCGCGGCGATCCGCGTGTTCCTGATCGGCTATCGTCGGATGGTTCCGCAGGATCTTTGATGCCGGCCGGACGACGCGCGGCCCCGGGATAGGGGCTCCACCTACCGTCCCGCGGCGCCGGCTTGCGGGACCTGCATGCGTATCGGGCCTTCGGCGCGGCCGTGGACGAACTGGTCGACATAGGCGTTGCCGGAGCGGTCGATCTCGGCCGCGGTCCCGGTCCACACGATCCGGCCTTCGTGGATCATCGCGACGCGGTCGGCGATCTTGCGCGCACTGCCCATGTCGTGGGTGATCGACAGCGCGGTCGCGCCGAGGTCGCGCACGCTGGTCGCGATCAGGCCGTTGATGACGTCGGACATGATCGGGTCCAGCCCGGTCGTGGGCTCGTCGAAGAACATGATCTCCGGCGTGGTCGCGACCGCCCGGGCGAGCGCCACCCGCTTCTGCATGCCGCCCGAGAGTTCCGCCGGGAACAGGTCCGCGACCTCCTTGCGCAGGCCGACGCGGGCGAGGGTCTCGATCGCGACCTCCCGCGCCGCCTGCCGTTTCATGCGCCGGCCCTGGATCAGGCCGAACGCGATGTTCTCCCAGACCGGCAGGCTGTCGAACAGTGCGGCACCCTGAAACAGCATCCCGAACTTGCGCATCACCCGTTCGCGGTCGCGCGGCGACAGCCGGGTCGTATCCTCGCCGTCGATCTCGATCCGGCCGGAGTCGGGCTCCATCAGGCCGAGGATGCATTTCAGCATCACCGACTTGCCGGTGCCCGAGCCGCCGATCACGACCAGCGATTCCCGCGGCATGACCTCCAGGTTCACGCCGTCGAGCACCGTCTTCTCGCCGAACGACTTGCGCAGGTCGGTCAGCCGGATCTTCGGGGTTTCGGCCATGGCGCTCACCTGTCCGCGAAGAAGATGCCGGTGACGAGATAGTTGCACACCAGGATCAGGATCGAGGCGGAAACGACCGCGTTGGTCGTCGCGGCGCCCACGCCCTGGGCCCCGCCCCTGGAGTGGTAGCCGTGGTAGCAGCCCATCAGCGCGATCAGGAAGCCGAAGACGGCCGCCTTGACCAGGCCGGACAGGACGTCCACCGGCTCCAGGAACTCCCAGGTGCGGCCGATATAGGCGGCGGGGTTGAAGTCGAGGCGGTAGACGCCGATCAGGAAGCCGCCGAAGACACCGATGATGTCGGCCACGACGACCAGGAGAGGCAGCATCGTAAGCCCGGCGACCAGCCGCGGCACGACGAGATACTTGAACGGGTTGGTCGACAGGGTCGTCAGGGCGTCGATCTGCTCGGTCACGCGCATCGTGCCGATCTCGGCCGCCATGGCCGCGCCGATCCGGCCGGCGACCATCAGCCCCGCAAGCACGGGACCAAGCTCGCGGGTGACCGACAGCACGACCACGGTCGCGACCGCCCCTTCCGCCTGGAAACGGGCGAAGCCGGTGTGGCTCTGGAGCGCCAGCACCATGCCGGTGAACAGGGCCGTCAAGCCGACAACGGGGAGGGAATAGTACCCGATATCGACCATCTGCCGCCCGATGTGGCGCAGATAGAAAGGGGGCCTGAGGCAATGCGAGAGCGCCAGCGCGGTGAACAGCGCCAGCCTGCCGGTCGCGCCGAGAAAGACGAGGAAGGCACGCCCCGTCGCGGAGATGAAGCCCATCAGATGTCCCGAGGCTCGATGTAGACGCGGTGGTACCGCCGGCCGAGGCTGGTCAAGACCTCGTAGCCGATGGTCCCCGCCTCGCGGGCGACCTCGTCGACCGGCCGGTGGGGGCCGATCACCTCGGCGAAGGACCCCGGGTCCAGCGCGCGGTCCGGAACGTCGGTGACGTCGACGGTCACGAGGTCCATCGAGACGCGCCCGATCACGGGCGCCCGGACCCCTCCGAGGAGCACGGCTCCGACGGCGCTGAGGCGGCGGCTGTAGCCGTCCGCATAACCTATTGCCATCGTTGCAACTTTTCCCCTGCGCGCAACCGAATGGGCGGCACCGTATCCAACCGACATGGTGCTGTCAACGTTGCGGACCTGGAGGATGCGCGCGGCCAGGCGGATCGCCGGGTGCATGGGATTGTCGGCGTGTGGGGTCGGGTTGACGCCGAACAATGCGCAGCCCGGCCGCGCGAAATCGAAATGGAAGTGCGGGCCGAGAAAGATGCCGGACGAGTTGGCCAGCGCTGCCGGGGCGGGGGGAAGCCGGTCGAGCGCATCCCGGAACCGGGCGCGCTGGGTTTCGTTGAGCCCGTGCGCCGGATCGTCGGCACAGGCGAGATGGCTGATCCAGGCCAGGAGGTCTATGCCGTCGAGCCGGTGCGGCTCCGCGGCCAGGGTATCGGTTTCATCCGGTCCCAGGCCCAGGCGGTTCATGCCGGTATCGAGTTGGACGTAGGCGGGCAGGGGGCGCCCGAGCCGGCGCGCAGCGGCGCTCCAGCGCTCGATCTCGCCGAGATGGTTCAGGACCGGAACCATGCCCGACGCCACCATCTCCGCCTCCGTCCCCGGCAGCAGGCCGTTCAGGACGCCGACCGTCGCGCCGGGGAGCAGCGGCAGGATCGCCAGCGCCTCGTCCGGATGGGCGACGAAGAACCGGCGACAGCCTGCCGCGTGAAGGGCCGGCGCCACCCTGGCCGCGCCCAGGCCATAGGCGTCGGCCTTGACGACGGCCGCACAGCCGGCCGGACCGAGCCGGCGGCCGAGCAGCCGCCAGTTCTCGACCACGGCGCCGAGATCGATCGTGAGGACGGCGCCGGCACCCGCCGACGGCGCATCACTCGTCGAACTCGCCCAATGCGCTGGCCCGGTGGGCGTCGAGGTTGCCGAACTTGGTGAACTGGCCGTCGAAGAAGAGACGTACGGTGCCGATGGGGCCATGGCGCTGCTTCGCGATGATGACTTCGGCCGTATTGTGCACGTCCTCGCAGCGTTGCTGCCAGCGTTGATAGCGATCGTTGAACTTGTCGTCGCCTTCGTCGGCACGCCGTGCCGGCTCCGCCCGCTCAAGGTAGTACTGCTCGCGGAAGACGAACATCACCACGTCCGCATCCTGCTCGATCGAACCCGACTCGCGCAGGTCGGAGAGCAGCGGCCGCTTGTCCTCCCGCTGCTCGACGGCGCGCGATAGCTGGGACAGGGCGACCACGGGGACGTGAAGTTCCTTCGCGATGGCCTTCAGCCCGCGCGTGATTTCGGAGATCTCCTGGACCCGGTTCTCGCTCGACTTCGCACTCGATCCGCGCAGGAGCTGCAGGTAGTCGACGATGATCAGCCCGAGCCCGCCGGGAGCGGAGCGGGCGAGGCGCCGCGAGCGCGTCCTGACCGCGTTGATGCTGAGCGCCGGCGTGTCGTCGATGTAGAAAGGCGCGCGCCCGACGAGCTGCATCGCCTCGGCGAAGCGCTGGAAATCGTCGGTCTTCAGGTCGCCGCGGCGGATCTTCTCGGACGGTACCTGCGCCTCGTCGGCGAGGATGCGGCCGGCGAGCTGGTCGGCCGACATTTCCAGGGAGAAGAACGCGACCCCGGCCCCTTCCTTTCCGTTCGACGCGAGCCAGGCCTTCGCGGCGTTGAACCCCATGTTGACGGCCAGCGACGTCTTGCCCATGGACGGGCGGCCGGCCAGGATCAGCAGGTCGGACTTGTGAAGCCCGCCGAGCTTGCGGTCCATGTCGATCAGCCCGGTCGTCACGCCCGTAATCGGCGTGTCGCGCTGGAATGCCGCCTCGGCATTGCGGATCGCGATCGCGAGGCTGTCCTTGAAGGAAACGAAACCACCCTTGACGTCGCCCGTGCTCGCCAGTTCGAACAGCTTGGCTTCGGTCTGCTCGATCTGGGAGAGGCCGTCCCCGTCCAGGGTCTGGTTGAACGCGTCGTTGACCGTCTCCTCGCCGATGTCGATCAGCCGCCGGCGCAGGAACAGGTCGTGGATCAGCCTGCCGTAATGCTCGGCGTTGATGACGCTGACGACGTTGGCCGCGAGGTCGTGCAGATACGACGTCCCGCCGAGATCCGGGTCGTTCTCGAAGTAGCCCTTGAGCGTCACCGGGTCGGCGATGCGGCCCAGATTGACGAGGCTGTCGATCGCCTCGAAGACCCGGGCATGGACCGGGTCGTAGAAGTGCTCCGGGCGGAGGAATTCGACGACCTTCTCGTAGGCCTTGTTGTTGACGAGTATCGCGCCGAGCAGCCCCTGTTCCGCCTCGGCATTGTGCGGCATCACGCGATAGCCGGTCTTGCCGGCTTGGCCGGAAAGACGGTCGAAGATGTCGGTGGTCACGGTTTCCATGGCCCGAACAGTACCAAAACCGGGACGCCCCCGGTAGGAGAGCCGGCCGGCAGGGCTTGTGGAACCTGCCTAGCAAAAGTATCCACAGGCTGTGAACTTCCTGGAAAATTCGGCCGTGGCACCTGGGCATGGGCCCATGCGGGGTCCGAAGCCCCACATCTGGGGGGTAGTCGAGGACGCCCCGACAGGGACATCCCTGATCGGCGTCGGGGGACAGGCCGGGCCCGTTCGGCAGCCGGCGTTCATCGCAAAGAGGCCTAACCGGAAACGATTGCGGCCGGACCCCGAAGGATCCGGCCGCGATCGCGTCAGGCCTGCTGTTCCTCGTCGGCGCCGGTCTCGCCTTCGGCGGTCCCGGCCTCCTCCTCTTCCTCGTCCGCCTCGAGCAGGTCGGCCGCGGTGACCATGCCGCCGCGCTGTGCCTGCATCTCGGCTTCCTCGAGGCTGCGCGCGACGTTGACCGTGATGCCGACGGAGACCTCGGGATGGAGGCTCACGCGGACCTTGGAGATGCCCAGGGTCTTGATCGGCTGGTCAATCACGACCTGGTTCCGGCCGATCGTGAAGCCGGCCTCGGTGACGGCGTCGGCGATGTCCCGCGCGGTCACGGAGCCGTACAGCATGCCGGTCTCGGCAGCCTGGCGCGTGATGACGACCGCGAGGCCTTCGAGCTTGCCGGACACCTGCTCGGCTTCCTTGCGCCGCTCGAGGTTCATCGCCTCGAGCTGGGTGCGCTGGGTCTCGAAGAAGGCGAGGTTCTGCTTAGTGGCGCGCATCGCCTTCTTCTTGGGCAGCAGGTAGTTGCGGGCGAAGCCCGGCTTGACGTTGACGACCTGCCCCATCTGGCCGAGCTTCTCGACCCGTTCCAACAGGATCACTTCCATTACACATCCTCCTCACTGGGACCGGCGCGCATCAGCCTGCGCCGCAGGCCGGCCCATTGCTCGACCACTCCCAGGCAGATCACGAGCGGGACCATCCACTGGATCAGCACCAGGAAACCATAGAACGCCACGAGGACTATCGGCCGGGCGTTGCGCGCCTGGGCGAAGGCGTGAACGACGGCCAGTCCGGCGAAGAAGAACGGCACCGCCAGGACCAGAGCCGCGTTGAGGGCGACATAGTCCGTCGGTTCCGGCAGCACCAGGGCCAGAAACCCCGCCACCGCCGGGCCGGCCAGGGCCGACGGCGGAAGCGAGAGATCCGCCATGCGCATCGCGGGCCGGCGGTTGCGCCCGAGACGCATCAGCAGGCCTTGCGCGAGCGCCGCGTTGGCGACGATCATCGTGATCCAAGAGGCCACGACGATGGCCGGCAGCACCCTGGACAACGGAACCACGATGCCGGCACCGTCCCCGCCGGCCGGATCCGCCTCCTCGACGAAGCCGCCCAGGCTGGCCGAGAGCTGCCGCTCGAGCCAGACCTGCAGGCCCCCGGGATGATCGGCGGCCGCCAGCGCGGCCACGACCACCAGGACCACGCCCAGCCATGCCAGCGCCATCACCAGCCGGCCGGGCGGATACCATTCGAGCGTCCCGTCCGCCGCCGCCCGCGCGAGCAACGCCTGGCGCGAGACCACAAAGGCCGGCAGCAGGGTGGCAAGCCCGAAAACGGCGGCGACGATCGGATCCGCGACCACCGCGACCGTGACGAGAGCGGTCGCGCCCCCGGCAAGCACCGCCGCCGTCCCGATGCCGAGGCCGGCGAGCAGCAGCGGCAGCGGGGCCAGGTAGGCCAGGATCAGCGCGCCGAGGCCGCCGGCGATCACCGACAGGTACATCGCCGCGCTGACGACCCCGCCGCCCGCGGCGAGCAGAAGTTGGCCCATGATGCCGGCCCGTCCGGTGCCGTTCGTCGTCCTACTTCACGATGTAGGGCAGGAGGGAAAGGAAGCGGGCGCGCTTGATGGCGCGTGCCAGCTCGCGCTGCTTCTTCGCCGAGACCGCCGTGATCCGGCTCGGGACGATCTTGCCGCGCTCGGAGATGAAGCGCGACAGCAGCTTCACGTCCTTGTAGTCGATCGTCGGCGCGTTCGCGCCCGAGAACGGGCAGGTCTTGCGGCGACGGAAGAACGGCCGGCGCGGGCCGCCGCCGGAGCGGCCGCCGGAGGTGGTGGGTCCGGTCATCGCTTACTCTCCTTCGGCTTCGCGGCGGGGGGGCCGGCTGTCACGGTCGCGATCGCGGTCACGGCCGCCGCCACCGTCCATGCGGGGACCGCGGCGGTCGCCCCGATCACCCCGGTCGCTGCGCTCGTTGCGGCTCTGCATCATCGCGGACGGGCCCTCCTCGAGGGCGTCGACACGCACGGTCATGAACCGCAGCACGTCCTCGTTCAGGGACATGTTGCGTTCCATCTCGGCGACCGCCGCGGCGGAGGCGTCGAGGTTGAACAAGACGTAATGTCCCTTGCGGTTCTTCTTGATCTTGTAGGCGAGGGTCTTCAGACCCCAGCTCTCGACCTTGCCGACCTCGCCGCCGTTCTCGCGGACGATGTTGGAGAAGGTCTCCGTCAGCTGCTCCACCTGGGCAGCCGAGATGTCCTGGCGTGCGATGAGCACGCTTTCGTAAAGCGCCATTTGGTCTCCCCATGGCTGTTACGTGGCCCGGCGCTGCGTCTAGGGGGAAATCCCGGTCGACCAGCCGCCCGCGCCTAGCCGATGCCTGGCCAGCATCGGCAAGGAGTACGCGAAGGCGCGCAATATACAGAAAACGGACCGGTCATCAAGCCCGTAGTGCGCAAGCTTGACTTCGGTGCCCGGAGCAGTATCACTGACGGCCATTTTGCGAAAACACCGAAAGCGAGCCCCTCGATGACGAGAGCATTCGTGTTTCCGGGCCAGGGCAGCCAAGCCGTCGGCATGGGCCGCGAGCTGGCCGAAGCCTTCGCGGTCGCCCGGCACACGTTCGAGGAAGTGGACGAGGCGCTGGGCCAGAACCTCTCGCGCCTGATATTCGAGGGCCCGGAGGGCGACCTGACCCTGACCGAGAACGCCCAGCCCGCGCTGATGGCCGTGAGCCTCGCCGTGCTGCGCGTCCTTCAGCAGGAAGGCGGCATCGACGTCGGGCGGGCCTGCCGGTTCGTCGCCGGCCACAGTCTCGGCGAGTATTCGGCGCTCGCGGCGGCGGGCACCTTCGGCGTCGCGGACGCCGCCCGGCTGCTGAAGCTGCGCGGCCGGGCCATGCAGCAGGCGGTGCCGGTCGGCGAGGGCGCCATGGCGGCAATCCTGGGCGTCGACCTCGAGACCGCCGAGCGGATCGCGGCCGAGGCCGCCGAGGGCGAAGTTTGCGCCGCCGCCAACGACAATGCGCCGGGCCAGGTCGTCCTGAGCGGGCACAAGGCGGCGGTGGAGCGCGCGACCCGGATCGCGCAGGAGCGGGAAGGCAAGCGCTCGGTGTCGCTGCCGGTGTCGGCGCCCTTCCATTGCGCATTGATGGCTCCGGCGGCCAAGGCGATGGCGCAGGCGCTCGCGAACGTCGACCTTCGTGCCCCCCTGGTGCCGCTGGTGGCCAACGTGACGGCGGAAGCGGTGACGGCGCCGGACGAGATCCGCCGCCTCCTGGTCGAGCAGGTCACCGGCCTCGTTCGCTGGCGCGAATGCGTCCTCTTCATGAAGGAGCAGGGCGTGGAGACGCTGGTCGAGATCGGGTCCGGCAAGGTCCTGGCAGGGCTGGCGAAGCGAATCGACCGGCAGCTTTCGGCCGTCTCGGTCGGCACGCCCGCCGACATCGAAGCTTTTCTGAAGACAGTGTGAGGCGGTGGGGATGTTCGACCTCAGCGGCAAGACAGCCCTGGTGACCGGGGCTTCGGGGGGCATCGGCGCCGCCATCGCCCGCGCGCTCCATGCCCGCGGCGCCACGGTGGCCCTACACGGCACCAAGACGGGCGCGCTCGAAGAACTCGCCACCGCGCTGGGCGGGGAGAGGGTGCACGTGACGCCCGCGAACCTCGCCGAGCCGTCGGAAGTGGAAGGGCTCGCCAAGGCCGCCGAGGAGGCGATGGGACGGGTCGACATCCTCGTCAACAACGCCGGTCTCACGAGGGACGGGCTCGCGATCCGGATGAAGGACGACGACTGGCAGCTCGTCCTCGACGTCAACCTCACGGCCGGCTTCCGCCTCGCGCGCGGGCTGCTGAAGGGAATGATGAAGCGGCGCTGGGGACGGGTCGTCGGCATCACCTCGATCGTCGGCGTCACCGGCAACCCCGGCCAGGCGAACTATGCCGCCAGCAAGGCGGGAATGATCGGAATGACGAAGGCGCTCGCGGCCGAGGTCGCGTCGCGCAACATCACCGTCAACTGCCTCGCCCCCGGCTTCATCGGCACGCACATGACCGACGTCCTGCCGGAAGAGCAGAAGGCGAAACTCCTGGGCGCGATCCCGGCCGGCAGGCTGGGGAGGCCGGAGGACATCGCGGCGGGGGTCCTGTTCCTCGCCAGCGAGGAGGCCGCCTACGTCACCGGCCAGACGCTGCACGTCAATGGCGGCATGGCCATGATCTGAAGCGCGAGCCGCGGCCGCGAGGCCAGGGTTACCAAGCCTTCCGAAAGGTTGGGAGCGCTGGTCAAGCTGTCTGAAACGTGATATGTGACGGCACTTTTCCGGGGGGCAGCCAATGTTCGGCAAGCGGTCCGCCAGGACCGACCGGAACTGATGTCCAGACGTCGGGTCAACACATCCAGTAGAATCGAGAAGGTTTGGGAAAATGAGCGACATCGCTGAGCGCGTTAAGAAGATCGTCGTGGAGCACCTGGGCGTCGAAGAGTCGAAGGTGACCGAGAACGCCAGCTTCATCGACGATCTCGGAGCCGACAGCTTGGACACGGTCGAGCTGGTCATGGCGTTCGAGGAGGAGTTCGGGGTCGAGATCCCCGACGACGCCGCCGAGAAGATCCTGACGGTCAAGGACGCCATCGAGTTCATCAAGGCGAACACCGCTGCCTGAGTAGCGGACGTTGCGGAGCGGCCAGGCGCCTACCTGGCCGACCATCCAGAGCAGCACGAGTTCAGGAATTCCCATGAGACGCGTTGTCGTAACGGGTTTCGGCATGGTCACGCCCCTTGGGGTCGGCGTCGGCGAGAACTGGCGTCGGCTGATCGGTGGCGAGTCCGGCCTTCGGGCGATCGAGAACTTCGACGTCTCCGATCTGCCGTCGAAGGTCGCGGGCCAGATCCCGCGGGGCGAGGGGACGGCCGGCCTGTTCAATCCGGACGACTATGTTTCGTCCAAGGACCAGCGGAAGATGGACGAGTTCATCGTCTACGCCGTTGCGGCCGCGAAGGAGGCGGTCCAGGACAGCGGGTGGGAGCCTCCCAACGACGAGGAACGCGAGCGGACCGGCGTGATGATCGGGTCCGGCATCGGCGGGCTCGCCGGCATCGCGGACGGCGCGCTGACGCTCGATAAGAGAGGGCCGCGCCGGCTGTCGCCGTTCTTCATCCCGGCCAGCCTGATCAACCTCGCTTCCGGTCATGTCTCGATCATGCACGGGTTCAAGGGACCGAACCATTCCGTGGTGACGGCCTGCTCGACCGGTGCGCACGCGATCGGCGACGCGGCCCGGCTGATCATGTGGGAGGACGCCGACGTCATGGTCGCCGGCGGAGCCGAAGCGGCGATCACCCGGCTCGGGGTCGGCGGCTTCGCCGCGGCGCGCGCGCTGTCCACCGGCTTCAACGACCGCCCCAGCGCCGCGTCGCGGCCCTGGGACCGCGACCGCGACGGCTTCGTGATGGGCGAGGGGGCCGGCGTCGTGGTGCTGGAGGAACTGGAGCACGCCAAGCGGCGCGGCGCCAAGATCTACGCCGAAGTGGTCGGCTACGGCCTGTCCGGCGACGCCTACCACATCACCGCCCCTCCCGAGGACGGCAACGGTGGTTTCCGGGCGATGCGGGCCGCGCTCAAGCGCGCCGGCATGGACCCGTCGCAGATCGACTACATCAACGCCCATGGCACGTCGACCCCGCTCGGGGACGAGATCGAGCTCGGCGCCGTCCGCCGGCTGTTCGGTGCCGCGGCCGACACCGTGACGATGTCCTCCACGAAATCCGCGATCGGGCACCTGCTCGGCGCCGCCGGGGCGGTCGAGGCCATCTACTCGATCAAGGCGATCATGGACGGGGTGGTTCCGCCCACGCTGAACCTGGACAACCCGTCCGAGAACTGCGTGGGTGTCGACCTCGTGCCGAAGCAGCCCAAGGAGCGCAAGGTGAACGCCGCGCTCTCCAATTCCTTCGGCTTCGGCGGTACGAACGCCTCCCTCGTCTTCAAGAAGTTCCAGTAGGGCCGCGCGATGCGCCGCGCGGTCCGGATCGCGGCCGCCGTAGTCGCTGCCGTCACCCTCGTCCTCGGGGGCGTGGTGGCGCTGTATGGCACGTTGGTGATGGACGGCCCGTCCGGGAGCGAGGTGACGCTGATCGTGCCGCGCGGCGCCGGTACCGGGGCGATCGCGCAGAGCCTGGCCGATGCCGGCGTGGTCAACGGCGCTTGGCAGGTCATGCTGGCGTCGCGGATCGAGCAGCCCGAGGCCACGTTGAAGGCGGGGGAGTACAGCTTCCCGGCCGGCGTGAGCGCGGCCGAAGCCGTGCGGATCATGAAGGAGGGGCGCTCGGTTGTCCGGCGCCTCACCGTTCCGGAAGGCCTGACTTCGGCCCAGGTGATGCAGCTCCTCGCCGAGGAGCGGGCGCTGTCGGGCGACGTGCCCGAGCCGCCGCCCGAAGGCACCCTGCTGCCGGAAACCTATCATTTCTCCTACGGCGACAGCCGGTCGGACATGGTCGGGCGCATGATGTCCATGATGGACGCGGCGCTGGCGGAGGCGTGGCCGAAACGCGCGCCCAACGCGCCGGTCTCGTCCCCGGCCGAGGCGGTCATCCTCGCCTCGATCGTCGAGAAGGAGACGAGCGTCGCCGAGGAACGCGCGATGGTCGCCGGCGTCTTCGCCAACCGGCTCGCGCGCAGCATGCGCCTCCAGTCAGATCCCACTGTGGTCTATGCGCTGACCGGGGGGAGCGGGTCGCTCGGCCGGGCACTGACGCGCGAGGATTGGAAGGTGGCGTCGCCCTACAATACCTATGCCTCCGACGGCTTGCCCCCGGGGCCGATCGCCAATCCCGGGCGCGCTTCGATCGAAGCCGTCCTCCAGCCTGCCCGCCACGACTATCTGTACTTCGTCGCCGACGGCTCGGGCGGGCATGCCTTTGCCAGGACGCTGTCCGGGCACAACAGGAACGTAGCGCGCTGGCGCGCCTTCCGCCGGGAGCAGGCCGAAACCCCGGCGCAGGAGTGACCGCCGCTCAGCCCGGCAGCGGCAATGCCGTCGTGGCCTTCACCTCCTCCATGACGGCGTAGGTGTGGGTCTCCCTCACGCCGGGCAACGCCACGAGCGAGTTTCCCAGGAAGTCCCGGTACGCGGCCATGTCCTTCACCCGCGCCTTGACCAGGTAGTCGAAGCCGCCGGCGACCATGTAGCATTCCTGGACTTCCGGCATGGCGCCGACGGCTTCCTTGAACCGGTCGAACACGTCCGGCGTCGTGCGGTCGAGAATCACCTCGATGAAGACCAGCAGCCCGCTGCCGAGCTTCGCCGGGTCGAGCAGCGCCACGTAGCGGCTGATCAGTCCGCTCTTCTCGAGCCTGCGGACCCGCTCCAGACAGGCTGGCGGGCTGAGATTGACGCGCCGCGCGAGTTCCACATTGGTGAGCCGTCCGTCGTGCTGGAGCGCGTCCAGGATCGAGCGGTCGATGCGGTCCGGCGGGATCGTCATGGCAATCGGCGAACTTTCTTCGGTGCGAGGTGCGACAGGCGCACCCATGTTAGGCGAGGGCCTCGGAAATCCGCCACCAATTTCGCGCCGTTAGCGATAACATGCCTTTGATTATTCGGGAGAAAATCAACGCCATGACCGCCCAGCCGCGCCAGACGACCGCCGACCTCCGCGATGCCATCGCCGCCGCCTACCGGGTCGACGAGACCCGCGTGGTCGAGAGCGTGCTCCGGACCGCCACGCTGCCGCCGGAGGCGCGGCTGCGGATCGAGACCGAGGCGACGCGGCTCGTGGAGGGCGTCAGGAAGGCGCGGACCCGGTTCGGCGCGCTCGACGCGTTCCTGCAGGAGTACGGGCTGTCGACCAAGGAAGGCGTGGCCCTGATGTGCCTCGCCGAGGCGCTGCTGCGCATTCCCGACGCCGAGACCGCGAACAGCCTGATCCGCGACAAGATCGGCGGCGCCGAATGGGAGCGCCATGTCGGCAAGGGCGACAGCCTGTTCGTCAACGCCTCGACCTGGGCGCTGATGCTGACCGGGCGGGTCGTGCGCCTCGACGATGATTCGCTCAAGCAGCCCGCGACGCTGCTGGACCGGATGATTTCGCGCGCGGGCGAGCCGGTGATCCGCCAAGCCATGCTCCAGGCGATGCGGATCCTGGGGCGTCAGTTCGTGATGGGCCGGACGATCGAGGAGGCTCTGGAGCGCGCCCGCGAGAGCGAGCGGCTGGGCTACCGGTATTCGTACGACATGCTGGGCGAAGCGGCCCGGACCATGAGGGACGCTGACCGCTACTTCGAAACCTATTCACGGGCGATCGAGGCGATCGGGCGGGCGCGGGCCGGCCGAGACGTCTTCACCGGACCCGGCATATCGGTGAAGCTGTCGGCGCTGCACCCCCGCTACGAGCTTGCGCAAGCCGACCGGGTGATGGCGGAGCTGCTGCCGCGGGTGAAGGAACTGGCGCTCGCCGCCAAGACCGCCGGCATCCACCTGACGATCGATGCCGAAGAAGCGGATCGCCTCGACATCTCGCTGGATCTCATCGAGGCCGTGTTCTCCGACCCGGCGCTCGACGGGTGGGAAGGGTTCGGCCTCGCGGTGCAGGCCTACCAGAAGCGCGCCGTCCCCGTCGTCGCCTGGCTCGAGGACCTGGCACAGCGCGTCGGGCGCAGGCTGATGGTCCGCCTGGTCAAGGGGGCGTACTGGGACACCGAGATCAAGCGTGGCCAGGAACGCGGCCTGGAGAACTATCCGGTCTTCACCCGCAAGGCCTCGACCGACGTTTCCTATCTTGCCTGCGCACGCCACCTGCTCGCGGCGCGCGACGCGTTCTACCCGATGTTCGCGACGCACAACGCCCATACCGTGGCGGCGATCCTGGAGATGTCGGGCGACCGGCGCGGCTTCGAGTTCCAGCGCCTGCACGGGATGGGCGAGCCGCTCTACCACCAGATCGTCGGCCCGGAGATGCCGGTCCGCGTCTATGCGCCGGTCGGCAGCCACGAGGACCTCCTGGCCTATCTGGTCCGCCGCCTGCTGGAGAACGGCGCCAACAGCAGCTTCGTCAACCGGATCCAGGATGACCAGGTGCCGATCGGCGACATCATTGCCGATCCCGTCGCCAGGGTCGCGGGCCTCGCCCACAAACCCCATCCCAAGATCCCCCTGCCGTCCGGTCTCTACGGCGCCGAGCGCCCCAACAGCGTCGGCCTGGATCTCAGCGATCCGGTCGTCACCGGGCCGCTGATGGCGCAGATGGCCGCCGCATGGAACAGGAACTGGACCGCGGCCCCCCTGGTCGCCGGCCATGGGGTACAGGGCCCGGTGCGCGTGGTACGCGACCCGTCCGACCATCGCCGCGTCGTCGGCGAGGTGGTCGAGGCGACGGAGACCGACGTGGACCGGGCGCTCGCGGTCGGGGTCGCGGCGTTCCGCGAGTGGTCGCGGGTGCCGGCCGGGGACCGGGCTGCGTGCCTGGACCGGGCTGCGGACCTGATGGAGCGTCATCGCAGCGAACTGATGGCGCTGTGCGTGCGGGAGGGCGGAAAGACGATACCGGACGCCCTGTCCGAAGTTCGCGAGGCGGTGGACTTCTGCCGCTACTACGCCGTGCGTGCGCGCGCCAGCTTCGCCGAGCCGATGCGGCTGCCGGGACCGACCGGCGAGGAGAACTCGCTGCGCCTCGTCGGCCGCGGCGTCTTCGCCTGCATCAGCCCCTGGAACTTCCCGCTCGCAATCTTCACGGGCCAGGTCGTTGCCGCCCTCGTCGCCGGCAACGCCGTCGTCGCCAAGCCGGCCGAGCAGACGCCCCTGATCGCCGCTTATGCGGTCCGGCTGCTGCATCAGGCCGGCGTCCCGCCGGAAGCGCTTCAACTCCTTCCCGGCGACGGGAGCGTGGTCGGCGCCCGTCTCGTCTCCGACCGCAGGGTCGCCGGCGTCGCCTTCACGGGTTCGACCGAGACCGCGCACGCGATCAACCGCACGCTGGCGACACGCGGCGGGCCGATCGTCCCGTTCATCGCCGAGACCGGCGGCCAGAACGCGATGATCGTCGACAACTCGGCCCTGCCCGAGCAGGTCGTGGACGACGTCGTCGCCAGCGCATTCCGGTCGACGGGCCAGCGCTGCTCGGCGCTGCGCGTCCTGTTCGTCCAGGACGGCATCGCGCCCAAGGTGATCGAGATGATCCGCGGCGCGGTCGCCGAGTTGCGCATCGGCAACCCGGGCGAGCTTGCGACCGATGTCGGTCCCGTGATCGACGCCCAGCAACTTGCCGGGCTCGAAGCCCATGTCCGCAAGATCTCGGGGCAGGGGCGGGTCCTCCATGCCGGTTCGGTCCCGGCGGACTGCGCACACGGCACCTTCATCGCCCCGCATGCGATCGAGATCGACGGGCTGGACCAGCTCGACCGGGAGGTCTTCGGGCCTATCCTCCACGTCATCCGGTGGAAGCGGACCGACTTCGAGCGCATCCTGGACTCGATCGAGGCCACCGGCTACGGGCTGACCCTCGGCATCCACACCCGGATCGACCGGACCGCTCAGCGCATCTACGAGCGCCTGCCGGTCGGCAACGCCTATGTGAACCGGAACATGATCGGCGCCGTCGTGGGGGTCCAGCCCTTCGGAGGGGAGGGACTGTCGGGGACCGGCCCCAAGGCCGGCGGGCCCCACTACCTGTACCGTTTCGCGGCCGAACGGAGCTTGACCGTCAATACCACGGCGGCTGGCGGCAACACGACGCTCGTGTCCCTGGGAGAGAGCTGAGGCGGCCGGTCAGGAGGTCCCGGGCTTCTTGCGCTGGAGCATTTCCAGCATCTTCTGCGGGACGGGTTCGGTCAGAACCCTGTCGTAGAGGCGATGGAGCTCGCGGACCTGCTGCCGGTACTGCTGGAGCAAGGCGGCCGCCTCGGTGTCCGTCCTCAGGACGAGTTCCACCTCGCGCCGCTCATCCTCATCCAACGCGCCGTCCAGGTAGGCGTTGATATCGCTCATCGTAAGTCGCTTCATCACTACTTACCCGGGCGCGTCGAGATCGGGTCTACCCTGCGTCTCGAGCTGGGCGGTGGAAGTCCGAAAGGAGCAAAGGGATGGGTTGGCCGGCGCGACATACCCCTTCATATTCGACGTTTCGTTTCACGACCGCAACCCTGCCGCTCACGTCGATGAGCGGGGTATCGGCTACGGGCCACCGACCGTCGTGCAGGATGCTAACAATCCGCCGAATTCGTTGTTCCCGAGCTTTACTACCGGGATGATGGCGATGAGCCCTGCGCCGGGGCAAGTCGTCGGCCACCGGGAACAGCGAAGTTTCGAAGATTTCCCGCCCGGCGCCGATCAACATCTCGCTATTGATACAAATGGTCCGGTTCAGGTGAGTATCGCCCAGAACTCCGCGTGACGAGAGGCGGGCGAGATCCAGTCCGTACCCCCTGGCCCAGGCCGGCTACGCTTTCCAGTACGTGGGAAGGGCGCGGGCAGCGGCATCTTCTGTGCTGGTTGCGAGCGTGTGAAAACGCTTTGTTAAGGAAAGGACGGTCAATTCTAGTGAAATGCACGGGTATCTCCCCGAACGGGGACATGGTGGTTGGAGGAAGCAGTGCGCCGAACCGAAACCAAGGGCAACAAGACCCCTAAGTCCGCGAGACGCATCGGCATCCGCGCCAAGCTGTTCGCGGCGGTCGGAGCGGTAGCGGCCATGACGGTCGCCGCAGGCGGCGTCGGCTTCCTTTCATACCGCTCGGTCGAGCTGAAACTGTCCACGATCACCGGCGAGAGCGTCCCCGCCATGTCCGCGGCCCGCCAGGTGGCGGAGGTCAGCGCGAGCATCGCGGCGGCGGCACCCGCCCTCGACGGGGCCGATTCCGAGCAGGACCGCGAAGTGGCGTGGGGCCAGCTCCAACAGCGTACGGCGATGCTCGGCACGCTGCTCGACGAGATCGAGAGCCGGCGCCCCGGCGACGAGACCGTCGGCGAGTTGCGCGCCCTGTCCGACAATCTCGCGGGCAATCTCGGCGCCCTGAACGAGCGTGCCCGGCAGCGGATCGATCTGGAGCGGCGGCAGAACGCGACCGCCAACACGGTCTATTCCACGCACCGGCTGCTGGTCGAGGCGCTCGACCCGCTGATCTTGAAGGTGACGCAGGACCTGCATGCCAGCGGCAATCAGATCACCGAGCAGGTCGGCGCATCTGTCAGCAAGCTGGTGACCGAGGTCAGTGGCGACCTCGTCGCGGCGTTCGAGGTGCGGGCTCACGTAACTCCCCTGGTGATGACGATGGAGCGCGCAGCCGCCAGCCGTGACCGCGCCCAGATGGAAGCCGCTTTCGGCGAATTCGCCGGAGCGGCGGCCCGCACCAGCGGGCAGATGAACAGCTACTCCAACCAGGCGCTGACGGCGCGGGCGCGCCCGCTGCTGGACGAGCTGATCTCGCTCGGCGCCGGCGACGACAGCATCTTCAATCTCAAGATCCGCCAGCTGGACGCCGAAACCCCGGCGGATGAAGCGGCGCGGATCGGCGTGCTGTTGGCGGAGCGGTCCCAGCGTGCATCGGAACTGCTGTCCCAGCTCACGACCGCGCTCGACCCGATGATCAACACCGCGAA
>NZ_DASYHS010000276.1:0-4133 GCF_035998295.1 Arenibaculum sp.
GGGGCACGTGTCCTCTCCTGGTGCTCGGGGCACGGGAAGGGGAAGGTTGCTCCCGGCGGCGTCGCCCGAATGCCGGACAGCTTACCCGACCTTCAAGCAAGCTGCCGACACCGCCAAAGGTACAGGGAAGGGGCCCATGCGAAGCATGGGAAGGGTGAGGGGATGAGGTGGTTCAGTAATGGAGAGGGCGTAACCCCTCACCCTCCCGCCGCTTTACGCGGCGGGCCCCTCCCTCTCCCGCTGGGAGAGGGTTAGTATTTACTGGCGGCAGGCTGTCGACTTCAAGGGGCGGCAGTTTCGTTTTGCGGGCGGACCGGCCGGCCGCTACTCCGCCACCCGCTCGATCTCGACGCCGGCGCTGGCGGCGTCGGGGAACACGTCGAGCTTCTCGACCCGCACGCGGACGGTCCGCACGCGCCGGTCGACCAGGCAGCGGTCGGCGATGTGCTCGGCCAGGGTCTCGACCAGGTTGACGTGGCCCGACGCGACGATCTCGCGCACGCCCGTCACCACCGTCTCGTAGGAGACGACGTCCGCCAGCGCGTCCGTGCCGCGCACCGGCAGGTCGGCGCCGAGGTCGATGTTGATGCGGATGCGCTGGGTGCGCCCGTGCTCATGGGCGTAGACCCCGATCCGCGCGTCGAGGACGAGGTCGCGCACGAAGACCCGAACGAGCGACCGGTCGGAGCGGCGCGTCCGCGGCGCGGTGACTTGTGCGAAGAGCTTGTTCATGCTGGGGTGTTAGCACTCCCGCGGCGACAAGCCAAGCGCACTCAGTGCGCCGGCGTGCCCATCTCGCGCAGCAGCTTCTGGCGCAGCAGGTCGATCGGCCGGATGTCGTCCTGGGTCTCGAAATGCCAGAAGGTCCAGCCGTTGCAGGCCGGCAGCCCCTGGACCGCGGCGCCGACCTGGTGGATCGAGCCGGCGTGGTCACCGAGATGGTTGGTCGCGATCAGCGTGCCGTCCGCCCGCACGCGCGCGGTGTGCCGGCGGCGCAGGTCAGTCAGCACCGTGCCGGGGTCCAGCAGCCCGCGCTCCACCAGCCATCCGAACGGCACGCGCGGCGCCTGGCGGCGCGTCGGCGCGTAGAGCAGCTCCTTGTCCGGCGCCTCCTGCACGGCGGCGATGCGGCGGCTGGCGATCTCGGCATAGGCGTGCTCGCGCTCCAGCCCGATCCAGCGCCGCCCCAGCCGCTTGGCGACCGCGCCGGTCGTGCCCGTGCCGAAGAAGGGGTCGAGGATCAGGTCGCCGGGGCCGGTCGAGGCCATGACGACCCGGTAGAGCAGGGCCTCCGGCTTCTGGGTCGGGTGCGCCTTGTTGCCGTCGGCGTCCTTCAGCCGCTCCGAGCCCGTGCACAGCGGGAACAGCCAGTCGCTGCGCATCTGCAGGTCGTCGTTCAGGTTCTTCATCGCCTCGTAGGCGAAGTGGTACTTGGCGTCCTTGGACTTGGCGGCCCAGATCAGCGTCTCGTGCGCGTTGGTGAAGCGCCGGCCGCGGAAATTCGGCATCGGGTTGATCTTGCGCCAGATCACGTCGTTCAGGATCCAGTAGCCGAGGTCCTGGAGGATCGCGCCGACCCGGAAGATGTTGTGGTAGCTGCCGATCACCCACAAGGTGCCGTCGTCCTTCAGCGCGTTCCGGCAGCCCGCGAGCCAGTCGCGCGTGAAGCGGTCGTACTCCGCGAAGTCCGCGAACTTGTCCCAGTCGTCCTCGACGCCGTCGACGCGCGACATGTTCGGGCGCAGCAGCCCGCTGCCGAGCTGGAGGTTGTAGGGCGGGTCGGCGAACACCATGTCGACCGAGCCCGAAGGCAGGGCGGAGAGGAGTTCCTTGCAGTCGCCGACCAGGATGCGGTTCGGCTCGATCGTCTGGACGGTGCGGCTCATGGCCGGAGAATGAGTCGGGCGCGACTCGCCGTCAATCCGAAAATTGCGCGCCGGGAGTAGCCGAAGAGTCTGGCGAGTCAGACGCTTAGCGCGAGGAGCTGCGACACCGGCGCAAAACTCCTCCGATGGTGTGGCGTCGGGCCGAGCCGGGCCAGCGCCGCCCGGTGCTCCGGAGTGGGGTACCCGGCGTTGCGTTCCCAGCCATAGCCGGGATGGCGGATCGCCAGCTCCGCCATGATACGGTCGCGTTCGACCTTGGCGACGATCGAGGCGGCGGCGATCGACAGGCAGCGCGCGTCGCCGCCGACGACGGCACGGGCCGGACAGGCGAGGCGGGGCGCATGGCGGCCGTCGACCAGCGCCAGGTCCGCCGCCACGCCCAGCGCCTCGACCGCCCGGCCCATCGCGAGCAGGCTGGCCTGGAGGATGTTGATCCGGTCGATCTCCTCGACCGAGGCGACGCCGAGCGCGATCCAGCCATGCTCCAGCAGCAGCGGCGCCAGCTCCTCGCGCAGGCTGCGGGGAATGGCCTTGCTGTCGTCGATCGCGTCCAGGACGCCGGGCGGCAGCCCGCGGTCGGGCAGGATCGCCGCCGCCGCGACCACGGGCCCGGCCAGCGGGCCGCGGCCGACCTCGTCGACGCCGCATACCAGCCGGCCGCCGGCATGGCCCGCTTCGAGCTCGAGGGAGAAGTCCGGGGGTCCGTTCCTGTCCATGGGGAGGCGCTACTCCCGGCGGCATGCCCGCGTCAAGCGATCTGCCGATACAGGTGTTCTGTCATCGATCTTCGGGATAATACGTCCGGGCGCGGCTGACGGAGGGGGATCGGGGATGGCGGAGGTCGAAGGCGTCGGCGGAGGTGTCGGCGCGGAGCCGGCCGGGGGCTCGGCGGCGCAGGGGCACGGCGTCCCCCTGGGCGAGGCGGTCCGCACCTGGGCCCGGATCGCGGCGCTCAGCTTCGGCGGGCCGGCGGGGCAGATCGCGGTGATGCACCGCATCCTGGTCGAGGAGAAGCGCTGGATCGGCGAGGACCGGTTCCTGCACGCGCTCAACTACTGCATGCTCCTGCCGGGGCCGGAGGCCCAGCAGCTCGCCGTCTATGTCGGCTGGCTGATGCACCGCACGGCCGGCGGGCTGATCGCCGGCATCCTGTTCGTGCTGCCCGGCGTCCTCTCCATCATGGCGTTGAGCTGGGTCTACGCCCTGTTCGGCAATGTCGGGCTGGTGCAGGCGTTCTTCTTCGGGCTCAAGGCGGCCGTGCTCGCCGTCGTGCTCGACGCCGTCGTCCGGATCGGCGGGAGGGCCCTGCGGAACCGGGTGATGGTCGGCCTCGCGGCGGCGGCCTTCCTGGCGATCTTCGCCTTCGACGTGCCGTTCCCGGTCATCATCCTGACGGCCGGGCTGGTCGGCCTGGCCGGCGGGCGCATGGGCGTGGCGGCGTTCCAGGGCGGCGGCCACGGGCCGGGCGGCCGCAACGTGCTCGCCGACGCCGACAGCCTGCTGGGCGGCGGGACGCCGGCGCATGCCCGGCCGTCCCTGGGCTGGTCGGTGCGGGTCGGCGGCGTGCTCCTGGCGCTGTGGCTGGCGCCGACGCTGGCGCTGGTCCTGCTGCTCGGGGCGGGCGACACCTTCGCGCAGATCGCGGTCTTCTTCTCGAAGATGGCGGTGGTGACCTTCGGCGGCGCCTATGCGGTGCTGGCCTATGTGGCCCAGCAGGCGGTCGACACCTATGGCTGGCTCCGGCCCGGGGAGATGCTGGACGGGCTCGGCATGGCCGAGACGACGCCGGGACCGCTGATCATGGTCGTGCAGTTCGTGGGCTTCATGGGGGCGATGCGCGATCCCGGCACGCTGCCGCCGTTGCTGGCCGGGACGCTCGGCGGGCTGCTGACCACCTGGGTCACCTTCGTGCCCTGCTTCCTGTGGATCTTCCTCGGCGCGCCCTTCGCCGAGTCCATCCGCGGCAACCGCGCCCTGTCGGCCGCCCTGTCGACGATCACGGCCGCCGTCGTGGGCGTGATCCTGAACCTGGCGATCTGGTTCGCGCTGCACGTCCTCTTCCGCGAGGTCGACGAGGTCCGGTTCGGTCCCCTGGCGCTCGACGTCCCCGTCCCCGCCACGGTCGACCCGGCCGCCCTCGTCCTGACCGCGGCGGCGCTGCTGGCCGTCTTCCGCTTCAAGATGGGCATGATCGCGCTGCTCGCCGCCTGCTCGGCCGCGGGCGTGCTGTATCATCTCGCGACCGGG
>NZ_DASYHS010000288.1:0-9124 GCF_035998295.1 Arenibaculum sp.
GCCGGTCCAGGTCGCGGTCCTCGGCGACTGGGCGATCCAGGTCGGCGCCTTCCGGTCGGCCAACGACAGCCATCGTGCGATCGAGGCGGCGCAACTCGCCGCACCCGACATACTGAGCCCGGCTCGCCGCCACGTGATGGAGGTGAGCACGCCGTCGGGCCAGGTCTACCGCGCGCGGCTGATCGGGGTGTCCTCCGACGACGCCGCCCGGGCATGCGAGCTGCTGACCAGTCGCGGCACGGACTGCCTTGCCCTGCCGCCGGGTGCCCAGACGTCCTGAACCAGGCGTCCTGAACCAGGCGTCCTGAAGCGCGGCAGCCTCACCCAGGACGGCCGACGTCCGGACGGGAAGTCGCGCCGGGGGCGGCAACGCCGATATAGCGCATCCGCTTCATCTCCCGCCGGCCCCGGGTCACGGTGTCGAGGATCATGCCGCAGGTCAGGCTCAGCGCCGAGATCACCATGATGCCGGTCACCAGCACCGCGGTCGGGAAGCGCGGCACCTCGCCGGTCGCGAAATAGGTCGTGAACAACGGTATCGCCAGGACGACCGCGACCGCGGTCAACAGCCCGGCTATGGCCGAGAAGAACGGGAGCGGCCGTTCCTCCTTCGCCAGCACCAGGATCAGCCATGAGATCCGCAGGCCGTCCTGCACCGTGCGCAGCTTGCTGACCGACCCGGCGGGGCGGTCCTTGTAGGGCGTGGCGACTTCGGCCGTCGGCATGCGCAGTTCCAGCGCGTGGACCGTCAGCTCGGTCTCGATCTCGAAGCCGCTCGCCAGCGCCGGGAAGGATTTGACGAACCGGCGCGACATGACGCGGTAGCCCGACAGCATGTCGCTGAATCGGTCGCCGAAGATGCGCGCGACGATGCCCGACAGCAGCCGGTTGCCGAACCGGTGGCCCGGCCGGTAGGCGGCCTCTATCTCGGTGATGCGCGCGCCGTTCACCATGTCCAGCGGCCCTTCTAGCAGTTCCCGGATCATTTCGGGCGCGCTGGGAGCGTCGTAGGTGTCGTCGCCGTCGACGAGCACGTACACGTCCGCTTCGACGTCCGCGAACATGCGCCTGACGACGTTGCCTTTGCCCTGAAGCCGCTCGCGGCGGACGATCGCGCCGGCGGCCGCGGCCATCTCCATGGTCCGGTCGGTCGAGTTGTTGTCGTAGACGTAGACCGACGCGTCCGGCAGAACCGCGAGGAAGTCGCGCACGACCTTCGCGATCGAGGCTTCCTCGTTGTAGCAGGGGACCAGGACCGCGACCTGCGGCCGGGCCGGGATGGCGGAAACGGCCGGAGAGATATGGGTGGCTTCGGAGGTGGCGTGCATTTCGGGTCCGGGGTCAGGGCTCTGTCGCGCTCCCCGCCGGCGTGCGCTCGCCGTCGTGCGGGTAGGTGCGGCAGAAGTTCAGCGGCTCGTTCAGGTTGCTCCGGATCACCTGGCATTCCTGCCAGGCGAGCCGGCGTCCATGGAAGCGGACGGCATCGGCGGCGAGATCGGTGTCGGGGATCGTGCTCACCACGAAGACGTCGCCCCGGTGGGCGTCGATCCTCCCGCGGAGCGCGTCGTTGTAGCCGTTGGGCGACGGATCGGGGTGGACGAAGTTGCTCTGTATCCGCAGGAACGGGATTTCCGGCGGGAATTCCGGAATGATGAAGGACATCGGCTGGTAGCCCGCCATCAGCACCATCGTGCGGCCGGGGGCCGGTATCCGGGGCAGGTCGACCTCCACCAGACGGTCCGTCCAGGCGATCCGGCCCCAGTCGCCGGTTACCGTGGCGAGCTGCACGCCGGCCATCACCGCCGCTGCGACGCCGGCCCGGGCGAGCGTGGCGAGCGGCAACCGGTCCGCCGCGAGCAGGATCGCGATGGGTGCGAGCATCTCCACCGGCACCAGGTAACGATAGATGCAGAACATGACGGCCCAGGTCACGCAGGAGAGCGTGACCGCGGCCAGCACGTAGCGCCCGGCGGCCGCATGGGTGAGCCGGGTGCCGCGTCCGCCGATGAAGCCGGACAGCGCGGCGGCCGGGATCAGAACGGTGAGAACCGCGATGCGCGGATCGCGCCAGGGCGCCTCGCCCGGCAGGGGGATCTCCCCGACCAGGTTGGGATCGGCCAGCAGGCGGAAGCCCAGCAGAAGACGATCGAGGAGCGTGGGCGAAAGCTCGACGAACTGGGTGTCCCGGTAGTCCGAGGGGGCGGCGAGCGGCGAGCCGAACAGCGTATTGAAGTAGGGATGGAGCGGATTGCCATAGGTCTCCCACAGGAACCACATCCAATAGCCGCCGGTCAGGGCGATCCCGGCCAGTACGCCCAAGCCGCAGGTGAAGGAGAGCGTGAAGCGCCGCACGATCCCGCCCGGAGCGAGCAGGAAGCCGAAGCACAGGCCGACGCAGAAGATCACGGAAGGCTGCTTCAGCCCGGCAGCCGCCCCGACCAGAAGCCCTGCCGCCGCTGCGACGGCACAGGCTTGGCCGGTGTGGCCGCCGAACAGCGTATCGCGCCACCGGACGGCGACGAGCAGCCCCCCGATGACGCCCAGGCTGACGACGTTGTCGTGGAAGGTCGTGCCGAGCTGGGACAGGGTTCCCGCCCCGAGAATGCCGATCAATGCGGTTCCGGCCGACGCCCACAGCCGGAGCATCGGGGAGCCGGCGGTGGTCAGCGCGTGGGCGAGCGCGAACAGCAGGACGAAGTTCAGCCCCTGCAGCAGGCTCCACACGGTCATGGCGGCACGCGCCGGCAAGGCGTCGGCCAGCAGGAACAGAGGCACGTCCAGCAGGGGATTGTAGAAGCTCGGCACCTGCGCCGGAGCCATGTCGAAGCCGTGGCGCCCGGTCAGGAACGCGTACCCGTTGTACCAATGGTAATTGCGCAGATCCCAATTGGCGTCCTGGCCGAGGGCAAGGGACAGGAGCGCATAGCCGGCGAGCACGGCGACGGAGATCGCGACCGCAAGCGTCCTGGTCGCGGCGGTTTCGGCGGCGGGCGGTGCGACGAGGCTGGTCAAGGGGGCTGGTCCGCGTTCGGGCGGAGCGGAGAATGTGCACATCGCCGCCGCATCGGCAAGTGCGACTCCGGTGGGGGAGATCGGGTGGGTGTCAGCCGCCCGTCGCGCGCCGGGGCAGGCCGATGGCACCCGTCAGGTCGGCCCCGCGCAGATCCGCGCCGTGCAGCTCGGCGCCGGTCAGGTCGGCTTCGCGCAGATCGGCTTCGCGCAGGTCGGTGCGGCTCAGATTCGCCTCGACCAGGTTGGCGCGCCGGAGGTCGGCCCGGGCGAGGCAGGCTTCGTTCAGCCGTGCGCGGTGCAGGTTCGTGCGCCAGAGATGGCCGGTGCCGCTCTGGATGTGGATCGGGCCGAGCCGCGCGCCGGTGAGGTTGGCGCCGATCAGGGTCGCGCGCTCCAGGTTGGCGCCGCGCATGTCGGCCCGGGCGAGGTCGGCGCGGCGCATGTCCGCGAGCGAAAGGTCGATCATGGCCAGCGAGGCGTCGGTCAGGCGGGCACCGATCAGCGTCGCGCCGTTCAGGAGGGCGGCGGCGAGGTTGACGGCGCGCAGGTCGATTCCCGACATGTCGAGCATCGACAGGTCGGCCCGCCGGCCGAGCTTGCCGCCGCTGTCCATCCAGATCCCGTGGTCGGCCACGAGTTCGGCGAGGCTGCCGCTTTTCTCATCGAAACGGCGGGCCCGGATCGCTCCGGCCAGCGACGGCGAGGCGAGCTGGTCGTCGTCCAGGATCGCGCCGACGAGGTTCGCGCCTTCCATGCGCGTGTTGGACAGCCGGGCGCCGGCGAGCATGGCGCCGGCCAGGCGCACGCCGGACAGGTTCGCCTCCGAGAGGTCGGCGCCCTGGAGGTCCGAGCCCGTCAGATCGGAATTCGTGAGGTTGGCGCGATGGAACTTCGTGCCGCGCAGGATGGCGTCGGTCAGATCGGTCTGCATCACGAAGGCGCTGGAGAGCCGGGCGCGCGAGAGGTTGGCCCTGCGGACGGTGGCGCAGGTCAGCTCCGTCGTCAGCGGGGTCGCCTCGTAGTTCACCGACGTCATCTGGCCCTTGGCCGTCATCCGGACGAGCGAACCGTCGCGCAGATCGGCTTCGACGAGCAGTGCGTCGGAGAGAATCGCGCCGCGCAGGCACGCGCCGCGCAGATCGGACCGGTCGAGGCGGGCGCCGGTCAGGTTGGCGAGGCGCAGGTCGGCGCCGTACAGGATGGCCTGATCGAGATTGGCCCCGTTCAGCCGCGTGCTGAACAGCTTCGCCCCGCTGAAATCGGCGTCCGACAGGTCGAGGCCGGACAGGTCGAGATGCGACAGGTCTCTCAGCTTGAAGTTCGCGCGCGTTCCCCCCGGCTGCCGGGCGAGGAAGGCCCGGTGCCGATGGATGACCGCGTTCAGCTCCTGCTGGGACAGGCGGGCGCGCGGAATGTCCGGATCGTCGTTCGGCGCGGGCGGCATCGCTGGTTGTACCTTGGAACGGCTGAGCCATCGACAGATAGCGCCGGGACTCAAAAGAAAGTATTAATCCCGTCTTGTTTCAAGACCCTGGTCGCGTCCGGCGCGGGGGTCCGGCCATGTGTGTCCTCCGTGCCACCCGCCGTTGACATCGGTCCGGCGACCGCCTATTTTCCGCCAGCCTTCCTCCAGGGATGAGCTTGGGTCAGCGCCTACGGGTGCCCGCCGGTCCGCGAGTTTCGCGCACTGGCGTTTCCTGTTTTGGCCCTGCCGTTCCGGAGGAGGCGGTATCGCAACGGGGTGAGTGATGTTCGAAGGCCTGTCCGGGCGTCTCGGCGACATCTTCGACCGGCTGCGCCGACGCGGCGCGCTGAGCGAGGACGACGTGAACGCGGCCCTGCGCGAGATCCGCGTGGCGCTGCTCGAGGCCGACGTCGCGCTTCCCGTCGTGAAGCAGTTCGTCTCCGGCGTGCGCGAGCGCGCGGTCGGCCAGGAGGTGTTGCGCTCCGTCACGCCCGGCCAGCAGGTCGTCAAGATCGTCCACGACCATCTCGTGGAGATGCTGGGGGCCGAAAGCGAGGGGCTGAGCCTCAACGCGTCGCCTCCGGTGCCGGTCCTGATGGTCGGCCTCCAGGGATCGGGCAAGACCACCTCGACCGCGAAGATCGCGCTGCGCATGAAGACGCGGGACCGCAAGAAGGTCCTGATGGCGTCGCTCGACACCCGCCGTCCGGCGGCGCAGGAGCAGCTGCGCATCCTCGGCGAGCAGGCCGGCGTGGCGACGCTGTCCATCGTGCCCGGGCAGCAGCCGGTCGAGATCGCGCGGCGCGCGATGCAGGTCGGGCGCACCGAAGGCTACGACGTGGTGATGCTCGACACCGCGGGCCGCCTCGCCATCGACGAGGAGCTGATGGCCGAGGTCGCGGCGGTGCGCGACGAGGTCCGCCCGGTCGAGACCCTTCTGGTCGTCGATGCCATGACGGGCCAGGACGCGGTGACGGTCGCCGCCAACTTCCAGGAGAAGGTCGGGCTGACCGGCATCGTGATGACCCGCATCGACGGCGACGCGCGCGGCGGCGCCGCCCTGTCGATGCGCGCGGTCACCGGCAAGCCGATCAAGCTGCTGGGCACGGGCGAGAAGATCGACGCGATCGAGCCGTTCCATCCCGACCGCATCGCCGGCCGCATCCTCGGCATGGGCGACGTTGTCAGCCTGGTCGAGAAGGCGGCCGAGAGCATCGACCGCGACGAGGCCGAGAAGCTCGCCCGCAAGATGGAGAAGGGCGGTTTCGACCTCGACGACATGGCATCCCAACTCCGCCAGATCCGCAAGATGGGCGGCATGTCGGGGATGCTGGGCATGCTGCCGGGCATCGGCAAGATCAAGAACCAGCTCAAGGACGCCAAGGTCGACGAGGGGATGCTGAAGCGCCAGGAGGCGATCATCTCTTCGATGACCAAGGCCGAGCGGCGCAACCCCGATCTCCTCAAGGCCTCGCGCAAGCGGCGCGTGGCGCTGGGCTCCGGCACGACCGTGCAGGAGGTCAATCGCCTGCTGAAGCAGTTCGGCGACATGCAGTCGATGATGAAGCAGGTCAAGAAACTCGGGAAGAAGGGGCTGATGCGGCAGGGCCTGTCCGGCCTGCTGCCACCCGGTCTCCGGCGCTGAGTGCCGTCCCGTTACGACGAACGACGTCAACCCACGAAGGAAAGCAGAGTACCCATGTCCCTCAAGATCCGTTTGGCCCGTGGTGGCGCCAAGAAGCGCCCGTTCTACTCGATCGTGATCGCCGACTCGCGCTCGCCGCGCGACGGCCGCTTCATCGAGAAGATCGGGACCTACAACCCGATGCTCGCCAAGGACCATCCGGAGCGCCTCGTGCTGAAGTCCGAGCGCGTCCAGCACTGGCTGTCGGTGGGCGCCCAGGCGACCGACCGCGTCGCGCGCTTCCTCGGGGCGGCCGGCCTCGCGCCGAAGCCGGAGTACCGCGAGAGCCCGGTCAAGTCGGCGCCGAAGGCGAAGGCGCAGGAGCGCGCCAAGCTCGACGCCGAGCGCGCCCAGGCGGCGGAAGCCGGCGAGTGATCCTGGTCCGCTGACCTCGCCTGGGATCGGCGAGCCCCGCCATGACCGGCTCGGAACGCGTGTGCGTCGGCCAGATCACGGGCGCCCACGGCGTGCGCGGCCTCGTGAAGCTGAAGAGCTTCACCGGGGACCCCGCCGCCATCGGCGGCTACGATCCGCTGACCGACGGTTCGGGCAAGCGGGTCTTCCGAGTCCGGCTGATGTCGGCGGCCAAGGACCACTGGATCGCCCGCATCGAAGGCGTGGACGACCGCAACGTCGCCGAGGCCCTCTCCGGTACCTGTCTCTACGTCGAGCGTTCCCGGCTGCCGGAACCGGAAGAGGACGAGTTCTACCATGCCGATCTGATCGGCCTGCCGGCGTTCCTGCCGGATGGGACGCGGTTCGGCGAGGTAGTCGCGCTTCACGATTTCGGCGCGGGCGACGTCATGGAGGTGCGGATGGCCGCGGAAGGCACGGCGATGGTGCCCTTCACGCGGAAGGCGGTGCCGGTCGTCGATCCGCGCGGCGGCCGGGTCATCGTCGATCCGCCCGCCGGGCTGCTCGATCCCGCGTCCCCCTCTGGCGAAGGGGCCGGCGAGGGCGGGGAAGAGGTGTCGTGAGCGCGCCCTGGTCGGTGCGGGTGCTGACCCTGTTCCCCGAGATGTTTCCGGGACCGCTCGGGTTCAGCCTCGCCGGAAAGGCGCTGGAAAGCGGGCTGTGGACGCTGGAAACAGTGGACATCCGGTCATACGCGCGCGATAAACACCGCTCCGTCGACGACGCCCCGTTCGGCGGCGGCCCCGGCATGGTGATGCGACCGGACGTTCTGGACGCGGCTCTCGCGGCCGCGGCCGATCCCATGGGGCGCGGGCGGGTGATCTACCTGTCTCCCCGCGGCCGTCTCCTGAACCAGGAACTGGTCCGGGAACTGGCCGCGGAGCCGAGGGTGGTGCTGTTGTGCGGGCGGTTCGAGGGCGTCGACGAACGCGTCCTCGACAAGCACGCGGTGGAGGAGGTCAGCGTCGGGGATTACGTGCTGTCCGGCGGAGAGCCGGCGGCGCTCGTCCTGATCGACGCGGTGGTCCGGCTGCTGCCCGGCGTGATGGGCAACGTCGAGACCGCCGGCGAGGAGAGTTTCGAGAGGGGATTGCTCGAGTATCCCCACTACACGCGGCCGGCCCTCTGGGAAGGCCGCGCGGTGCCGGAGGTTCTGCTGTCCGGTCACCACGAGAAGGTTGCGGCCTGGCGGCTCGCCGAGGCGGAGCGGATCACGCGGGACAGGCGTCCCGACCTGTGGGCGCCCTATCTCGAGCGCCGCGAGGCCGAGGAAAGAGCGAGGCCGCGCAAGCGGCGCAGGCATGCAGGAGACTCGGCCCGCCGGGATGGCGCGCCGACGGAGTGAAGGGGTGAGTGCGATGAACATCATTCAACAGCTCGAGTCCGAGCAGATCGAGAAGCTGGTTTCCGTTCGCGCGGTTCCGGACTTCTCGCCGGGCGACACCGTCCGCGTGAACGTGAAGGTCGTCGAGGGCTCGCGCGAGCGCGTCCAGGCCTACGAGGGCGTGTGCATCGCCCGCCGCAATGCCGGGGTGAATTCCAGCTTCACCGTGCGCAAGATCAGCTACGGCGAGGGTGTGGAGCGCGTGTTCCCGCTCTATAGCCCGCGCATCGACTCGATCGAGCTGGTGCGCAAGGGCGACGTGCGCCGCGCGAAGCTGTACTACCTGCGTGAGCTGCGCGGCAAGGCCGCCCGTATCTCCGAGCGCACGACCGGCCGCGGCATGGGCAAGAGCGCAGCCGAGTAAGGCTACCTCCCGCATCCGCACGCCCCGCGACCCGCCCGGTCCACGACCGGGCGGGTTTTCGCGTTCGCGATCGGAACTCCGCGCAGGGTCGGGGGTTGCTCTGGCATCTTCGACGGTTCACCGAGGAGGCGGAGATGACCGAGGAACGCGACCAGAAGAACGAGGGCGAGGGCAACCGGACGGCCGCTCGCAACTACGACCAGGCGGCGACGGATCATGCCCGTTCGGGCAAGGCCGGCGAGCAGGCGCGCGAGGCGAAGGAAGCGCTGGACGGGCCCGAGGGCGAGGAACTGCGCCGGGCCGAGGAGAAGGGCCGGAGCCACGCCGCCGAGGAGGACCCGAAGCTCAAGCGCTGAGGTCGGATGGAAGTCCCCTCTCCCGCCGGCGGGAGAGGGGATCCTCAGGAAACGGGTTTCGCGCACCAGTCCCGCCACATCGCCCGGAAGGCCGCTTCCAGGTTGCGGGTGAAGCGGGGGCCGTCGCATAGCGGCGAGGCCGCCATCCCGCTCCGCAGCCCGGCCCTGACCGCAGCCAGGGCGTCGGGGTCCGAGGCGAGGCGAGCCGCGATGCGTACGTAGTCGTCGGCGTCGCGCGCTGCCCATTCCGGGTGGCCCAGGACGCTGGCGTGAGCCAGCGTATGGCGCGAGACGAAGCGGCGTTCCGGCAGCGTCACCACCGGGACGCCCATCCAGAACGCCTCCAGCGTCGTCAGGCCACCCGAGTAGGGGAAGGGATCGAGCGCGACGTCGACCTCGCCGTAGGCGGCGAGCAGGGCAGGGTGGGGAGCGCCCTCGGCGAGCG